>CAJUMT010000187.1:0-254 GCA_910587495.1 uncultured Lachnospiraceae bacterium
TTTTACCAAAAACACAAACTATTTTACACTACCCATACTCTTTGGCAGAAAAATCTTCCGGTTTTACCTTTCGAAGTGTGTAAAGTGCAAACGTGTTAATTTGGCGACATGTTTGTTCAGCTTCCTTTACAGCCTGTTCCTTTTCCTTGGTGATCTGATAGTTTTCCTTTGCCAGGTAGTCGATTTCTCTCTGGACATGCTCATGCACAAAGAAAATAGAGTTTTGACCCATGATTTTTAATTCTTCTGAAAAA
>CAJUMT010000187.1:354-6733 GCA_910587495.1 uncultured Lachnospiraceae bacterium
ATGCCCATAACGTCCTCCATGTTCCGGCAGATGTTGTAGATGGTTTTGTACAGTGCTTTAAAGCGTGGGGAGCTTGTTTTTTAAAAGGCTATATACTTCACTTTTGTACGTTTCTGGGTTTTCTTCAATCTTTTTATATGCTTGCCTGATAATCGAAACGTCGATATTCAGCGTGTCAGCACATGTTTGTGCAGGACAGTTTTCTCTATCCATATTTTCGAGTAAAAGGAATATGGCAGTCATTTTCTTAAATTGTGTTACAGATGCATGTATGTCTGCTTGAATATTTTCATGCAGTAAGATCAATTCCATATAGGAGCGTGCAAGTTGGTCATAGAGTTGGTTAAATGTTTTATTATCCGGAGATTGATTGATCTCTGTTAAGGTCTGATTAATTAAATGTATGACATTATTCCATTCAGAAATCCGCAGTTTATTTGAAAAAGTGTTCATGATGGCCTCCTTTGTTTGAACGGATGTATAGATTTATGATGATACATCCGCACATAATAGCGACAATAATTCTATAATACATGTGTGGAGGCATAATGTCAATATATAAAAAGCAAACAGATAAAATTTTGCCAGAATATATGAGAAAAAGCTGGGGCGCAGCATCAGTTTTGCCGCGCCCCAGAAGAATATGTATGTTATTTAGAGGATGTATAAGGCTCAAACAGACGGAAGAGCTTTTCATCTTCCATATCCGGGCTTTCTTTGATTTTTTCACAGATATGCTCCAGGTCGGAAAGATCTATCCCTAATGCGGCTGCATATAGTTCCCAAAAGAAATGCTCGGTCGTTTCCATTCGGAGTATAGGTGGAAGAAGGCGCATGAGCTGGCGTCGTTCTTCTTCCAGCTTTTTTTGTTTTTGCCGGTTTTCTTCTTCATACATGGCGAGTCGTTTTTTGATCTCATCCAATGAATCTGGAACATGGGTATTGATGGCATCCATAATAAAAAGTCTCCTTTTAAGTTGTATTTAGGGAAAAACTGATGGAAAATAGACGGAATGGATAAAATATATTATACAGTGAAACATCGGGAAAGTCTTTAGCGTTTACAGAAAGTTCACAATTTTTGTGCAAACAGCCGATGTCAGACGAAGATAAATGGACTTCGGCGACAGAGAACTGTCCGGTGTCTGGCAGAACAGCCAAAGACGCCGGGCAGAGATAGATCCTGGTTAATATTATTTTCTTTGGTTAAGCAAAGCGAAAAGCTCATCTTCATCGGGAGCCGGGTTGCTGTGGAGCTTATCGTAGACCTGCTGAATAATAGAACTGTCGATTAATAACAGATCTGCATATTCTTTGGCAGAAAAATTCTCTGGAGGTACTTTTCGTAGTATGTTGAGAGCGATAGTACTGATCTGGTGGCGGGTTTGTTCGGTTTCTTTGACAGCCTGTTCAGCCTTTTTGACAGCCTGTTCCTTTTCCAAGGCAATTTGCTCTTTTTCCAAGGTGATCTCATAGTTTTCTTTAGCGAGGTGGTCGATTTCTCTCTGGACATGCTCATGCACAAAGAAAATAGAGTTTTGATCCATGATTTTTAATTCTTCTGAAAAAATGCCCATAACGTCCTCCATGTTCCGGCAGATGTTGTAGATGGTTTTGTACAGTGGTTTAAAGTACGGGTATTTACCGAGCAGCTGAAGCATGTCATATGTATCATCAGTGCTGAAAAACATCAGCCACGCGTCCAGTTCGCTTGTTATAGGCTTATTGTGCATTTTTTCCTGGAAAATGTCAAGCGCAATGAGGATATATTTTTGCAGGAATTCTATTTTAAGGCCGGTATCCGATTTTTGTTCAAAGCGGTGGATATAATGGTTGGGGCAGCTGCGGAAACGCCCGGGGCTGTCTTCAAAAAGGACAATGGTATAGACAGGCCTGAGAAGTGCATAATAATCCTGCCTTTTTTCGCCTTTATGTTCTGCTCTTACTTTTTTATATTGCCGCAGGAGCAGGTCGGAGGAGTAGCAGGCGCACCGTTCGCCCGGGAAAAGATAACCGACTTTTGCACTTCCACATTGGCCAGGCTCCCGTCAGAGAGGCGGACGACGATGTCTGTAATCAGAATCGAAGATTCATCGGCAATCCGGGTGGAATCGTTAGCGAGTACACTGACGATAGTAATTTCCTGTTCCAGAAGCAGTGAGAGGAATTTTTCCAGACGGTGAGGAGTAATGTCAGGGTCCATCACTTCCTTGAAGAAGCCGTCATACAGAACCTTGACGCCTTTGGCTCCGGTGCAGAAGTCCAGAAAATGTTCCTGCTGCTCAGGCTTCCATTTATTAAAAGTCTGCAAAAGTGTCGGAGTGGTTCGATGACAGAAAACCGCTCGGCGCATGGCAGAATAGCCGAAAACGCCGGGCAGAGATAGATCCTGCTTAATATCATTTTCTTTGGTTAAGCAAATTGAAAAGCTCATCTTCATCAGGAGCCGGGTCGCTGTGGAGCTTTTCATAGACCTGCCGAATAGTAGAGGGGTCAAGCAATAACATTTTCGCATACTTTTCGGCAGAAAAATCTTCCGGAGCCACCTCCCGGAGGATGTTAAGTGCGACAGTGCTGATTTGGCGGTGGGTTTGTTCTTCTGCTTTTTTGATGGCCTGTTCAGCTTTCTTGACAGCTTGTTCCTTTTCCAGGGTGATCTGATAATTTTCTTTTGCCAGTTGTTCTTTTTCTTTAGTAGCCTGTTCAAGATCATCCGTCAGTTGGTCGATCTCTCCCTGCATATACTCAGGCAGGAAAAGAAGTGAATTGCGGTCCAGAATCCGTAGTTCTTCTGAAAAAATACCCATAACGTCCTCCATATTCCGACAAATATTGTAGATAGTATTGTACAATGGTTTAAAATCCGGGTAATCTGTGATCAGCCGGATAATATCCTGTATATTGTCAGTACTAAAAAACATCAGCCATGCATCCAGCTCGTTTGTTATATGCTTATTGTGCATATTTTTTTGAAAGATGTCAAGAGGAATAAAGATATATTTCTGCAAAAGCTCCAGCCTGGCTCCTGTATCCGAACGCTGTTCAAAGCGGTGAATGTATGTAGTAGAGTATTTCTTGAAATTTTTCGGACCTTTTTCAAGAAGAACGATGGTATAAACTGGCTTTATAGATTTGTAGTTGACTTGTTGGTCATCACTGTTTTCTCTGGCTTTTTTATACTGACGAAGGAGCAGGTCTGAAGAATAGCAGGCGCACCGTTCGCCCGGGAAAAGATAGCCGACTTTTTGCACTTCCACATTGGCCAGGCTCCCGTCAGAGAGGCGGACGACGATGTCTGTAATCAGAATCGAAGATTCATCGGCAATCCGGGTGGAATCGTTAGCGAGTACACTGACGATAGTAATTTCCTGTTCCAGAAGCAGTGAGAGGAATTTTTCCAGACGGTGAGGAGTAATGTCAGGGTCCATCACTTCCTTGAAGAAGCCGTCATACAGAACCTTGACGCCTTTGGCTCCGGTACAGAAGTTTAGGAAATGTTCCTGCTGCTCAGGCTTCCATTTATTAAAAGTTTGCAAAAGTGTCGGAGTGGTTCGGATTTCTTTTAATATGTCCTTTTTGGTACGGATCATGGGAAAATATTGTTTGAGTAAGTTTTCCATATAAAATATCTCCTAAAATTGTTCTTTGGGAAAAACTGATGAAAGATAGATAGACGAAATGGATAGATTTATGATATAGGAAAAAGGGATAAATGTCTTTAGCATTTACAAAATGTTCATAATTTTTGTGCAAACAGCCAGAGAGTGATGAAGATAAATCAAGAAAGACTTTAAATTGAAGGGGGATACTCAATATGCTTTTATGTATCGTTGCCATCATAGCGGTACTTTGCGCCGCAGGGATATGGCGGATGGTATTTAATTCCCATACGCAAGAAGATGAGGCAGAACCTGAGGAAGCAGAAGATCCACTTGAAAGGGACAGCGCGTATCTGCAGAGCCGGTACGGATCAGACGTCAATTACCAGCAAGGCGAGATCCTTCCGGACGAACGAAGGAGGCATCCGCTGTTTGGGCAATATGCGGTATCGCTTGATTTCCAGATTGAAGGTGTGCTTTCCGGATGCCGTTTTCGCTGTCGTTGTCTAAAGATTCAAAGCCGCAGGGATGACACCGCTATCATTACATTGTTCACGGGATATGCGTTTCGGTGGGAGGATGAGAGTTTTTCTTATAAAACAAGTATGCTGCTTTATTCTCCGCAGTTTTTTAAAATGACCGGACTGAATCTGGAGAACCGGGGATACCGCCGGCTGTATGAGATGCGGGACGGCAGCGTGCTGTATGCGGGCAGGGAGATTGAGATTGATGTGGCTTACGGACTGCACAGGTTATATAAAAATATAGAACAGGGGCTTAATCAGCTTTTTCATGGCCAGGGGATGAGCCTGTTCTGTAAGGGCGACATGATGGAAGCATATATTTACAGCCCCGGGGCATTGAATGGCAGTATAGAACAGACAATGCAGCTGGTTGAGAGCGTGCTTAAGCTGGTAAAACAGGAGATGAAAAAGGAATGAATACATATAGAGAAAGTAGCGAAGAGATCTGCCTGACGCCTGAGGTGATCGATCATTTTCTGGAAAATATGTCTAAGAAGGGCAGAAGCCCGGCGTCGCTGCAAAATTACCGGACAATTCTGATGGGACTGTATGCGTATCTGCCGGAGAATAAGATTTTAAGCGGAAATATTCTCGCCAAGTGGCGCAAAAGCCTGGAGGAACAGGGGTATTACGCGCGAACGATCAATACGCGGATTTCGGTCTTAAACAGTTTTTTGCAGTATTTGAACCGCAGAGAATGGCAGCAGGATGATTTTTACCGCGAACTTGCTGACGATCAGCCGGAGCTGACCCGCAGCGAATATATGCGTCTTTTGCAGGCGGCGAAGCTTTTGGAGAAGGAGCGGGTGTATCTGCTGATTAAAACACTGGGCGGCGCGGGGGTGCGCATCCAGGAGCTGCATCAATTGACGGTGGAAGCCGTGCAGGAAGGGCGTGTGCAGCTGTCCTGCCATCATTGCGAACGGGTGTTAAGGCTGCCGGAGGCTTTGCGGGAAGAGCTTTTGGATTTTGCCAGTCGGGAGGGGATTTACAAGGGGCCGGTATTTGTAACCCGGGACGGCATGCCGTTAGCACGTTCCAGCGTGTGGCGCTATGTAAACAGCGTCAGCAAAGACGCACGGGTGCCAGAGGAGAAGGCTAATCCACGCTGCCTGTGGAAGATGTATAAGAATACTTGCGATAATATTCGGGCGGACATCGACAGGCTGGCGGCGCAGGCATATGAGCGGATGATGAAGGAAGAACAGCTTTTGGTGGGATGGAAGTCGTGACGTTTGAGACAGGGGAGATGTTTCGAGAAGTGGCTGCGGACCTGCTGTATTTTTGCGGTCTGTATGCAGATACAGCATGCCGGATTGCTATTATTGTGTTTTTGACGGCATTTTTTGCCGGGTGCGGACATGGATATAAACAGGGAAAAATATCAGGTCGGATCAGACATGCGGCTGTAAAGGCTCTTTTGCTGGCAGCTCTCTCTGCATATGGATATATAACTGCGGGCATTACGCTGCTTTCCAGAAGCGAAGGCAGCTCCGACGAGGTAAACCTGCGGCTGTTCGGGACTTTTCACAATGATTTTACAAGCTGTAAGTATATATGTGAAAATATACTGCTTCTGTTTCCCTGCGCGGTACTGCTTTATGGGACTTTCCAAATATTTCGCAGGGTTTCGGCGGCATTTTGGACCGGATTTTTTGTGTCGCTGGCGATAGAAACGGCGCAGCTTGTGACCTGTCTGGGACGATTTGAAGCGGATGATATTTTGACGAATGTCGTAGGATATATGGCAGGGTATCTGCTGTGCCGTGCGGCTTCGTGCGTGGGGCGGCTATACAATGTCAGGCGTGATTTTCATTCTTGATAATGTTTCAAAAATAAAGTATCATAATAAGTGTTATAGAAAAACAAGCAGAAAAAACAAGCAGAAATGGGCAGGCGGCAAAAACTGCTGAAAATAAACAGCGGGCAAAGTCAAAGCAGAAGGCAATGGACGTTCACGCCGCTATCTGCGGATATTATAAGAACAAGAAATACCATGACATCTGATTGAAAGAGTTGTCATGGTATTTTTTTTTGCATATAAACAGCATATAACAGTTGATAACAGTTATAAACTGTTATATACTGTTATCACAAAGTACAGGAACAACCGCAGCAGGAAGGCTGCAGCGGAACTTTGATCAGCGAAAGCCCGAACGCAGCCAGATGGCTGAGCGGACGCGTTAGCGACCGGGAAACCATCTAGTAACCGGCTGCGGCAGGGCTGTAGCAGAACTATAATAGGAGGAACAGATC
>CAJUMT010000188.1 GCA_910587495.1 uncultured Lachnospiraceae bacterium
AGTGCATGGGAATATGTGCCGGGATTGAAAAAGTGGTATCTGCGCCTGTACGATGTGACCCAGGCGGATCTAAACTGGGATAACCCCAAAGTAAGAGAAGAATTAAAGGATATTCTTCGGTTCTGGAAGGAAAAAGGCATCCGGGCGTTCCGGTTCGATGTGATCAACCTGGTCTCCAAGCCGGAACGGATGGAAGACGACTTTGAGGGGGACGGACGGCGGTTTTACAGCGACGGTCCGCATATACACGAATATCTGAAAGAACTGGTAAGAGATGCGGGAATTGAAGATTTTATAACTGTAGGCGAGATGTCTTCCACGTCCCTTTCACATTGTATCCGTTATTCTGCGCCGAAGGAAAAAGAGCTTTCCATGTGCTTTAATTTCCACCATCTGAAAGTGGACTATAAAGACGGGGATAAATGGGCGCTTATGCCTGCGGACTACCGGAGACTAAAGGAACTTTTTATCGAATGGCAGATGGGAATGCAGGAAGGGGACGGCTGGAACGCGCTTTTCTGGTGCAACCATGACCAGCCCCGCATTGTGAGCAGAATGGGGGATGAGGGCGTATACTGGAAAGCGTCGGCGAAAATGCTGGCGGGCATGATTCACCTGATGCGCGGCACGCCCTACATCTATCAGGGAGAAGAGATCGGTATGCTGAACGCGCACTTTCCTTCCATAGAGCAGTACCGGGATGTGGAGAGCTTGAATTATTATCGGATTTTGCTGGAGAATGGAAAGACAGAAAAGCAAGCGCTCGAGACGCTGGCGGCAAGATCCCGGGACAACAGCAGGACGCCCATGCAGTGGAACGGGGAAAAGTACGGCGGATTTTCTGAGGAAGAGCCTTGGATACCGATGTCTGCGGCGTTCAGAAAAGAAATCACGGTGGAAGCACAGCAAAAGGACGACGATTCTATTCTTGCCTTCTATAAAAAGCTGATCGCCATGAGAAAAAAATATCCGGTGATTGCAAAAGGGAAAATTTCTTTTTTGGAGACGGAAACGGATACGGTGCTGGCTTACCAAAGGACGCTTGGAGCGCAGCAGATGCTTGTGTTCTGTAACCTTGACGGAAAGAAGCAGAGCATAAAGATACCTGGAGAAAAGAGCAGCTTAAGCATACTGCTGGAAAATTATGAAGGCAGGAAAATGCCATTGGAAGAAACATATACAATGGAACCCTATGAGCTTTTGGTTCTCGAAAACGGTATCGACGAAAAGGAATAATTTAAAAAAACAGGAAACCATCACTAGATCCGATGGCTTCCTGTTTTTGTGTGTCCGGCGGCGTGGCGTTAGTCTGATGAATGTAAAATCATATCGTTTCCAAAAAACTCCGAATAAACGGAATCGCCGCACCGGAGGCAACGGCGTCGTTTTCCTGTACGCCGATTTTTATAAAGTTTTCATCTTCCGGAAAAGCGGTGCGGTTTTGTAATTTAGAAAATAAGGTATCCATATCCTGTTTAGTTAAGTAGGGAGCCATGTGGCCGCCCAAAACGATGGTGCAGTCTAGGACCATATGAAGATTATTAAGCGCCATCGCTAAGTAATCAAGATAGTCTTCCCATCGCCTGACCTGCCGGGAAGCCCCCTGCCGGAGCAAAGAGAAAAAGTCTGCCAGATGTTCCCCGTCTTCCGTAAGGGCGTCTACAGAGCAATAACATTCCATGCATCCAAGTTTACCACAATAACAGGGCCGTCCGCCTTCTACCAGGGTCATATGCTCTACCGTTCCTGTCCGCCCGGTGCGGCCCCTCTGGATTTGACCGCGTATAAGGATCGCTCCACCTAAATGAACACCCAGAGAGAGATAGATGGCGTCGGTCAAGTCCGGGGTGTGCCACAGTTCTAATTCGGCGGCGCACTCGGCGTCATGGATGAAACGGACCGGAAAGGGAAGCCGCCCTGACAAGGGATCAATCGTTAATCCCGTACAATTCATAATTTTCCCGTACAGCATTCGTTTGCCGTCTTCCGATACAAGACCCTGCATACCTATGCCGGCTCCCAGCACAGCATCATCCGAAACATTCACACTTTGCAGCAATTCACAAATCATATTGCGCAGAGCTGTGAAATACGCGTCTCCATCAGAAAATGTTAATGGAATTTCTTTTTTTTCGATGATCGTCCCATACAAGTTCACTACAACGGCGGTTATATGGTCAGGCAGTATTTCTATACCAACTGAAACTCTTGCTTCCGGCCTTATTGCATAAGCTGCTGCCTTTCGTCCAATGCCGGAGGCCATTTGCCCTTGTTTTTCGATCAGTCCTTCTGTCTCCAGCTTAGACAGGTGCTGGGTGACAGTGGGCAGGCTCATTTCCAGAGAAGAAGCAATCCTGGACTTTGCTATACGCTGTTCTTGATAGATCAGACGATAGATATCGGAGTAATTTTTTTTACGAATATCGTTCATAGAGATTTTTTCCATATTGTGTCCGCCTTTTTTACAGTGTGTTTTGTAAAATGATTTTGTTTAATTTTTAATTATATCATAGAGGATTGAAATGTTCTATTGGATATAATAGATAAAAATAAAGACTAAATATTGTTGATTTTTGCAGGTTAACGAAAATTCTCCGACTCTGATCCCATTAATTGAGCAGTGGAAATTGTGTTGGCTAATTTGTAGAAGCTGTGATAAACTGTAAAAGAAAGAATCACCGCTAGAGACAGTCAGGAGGGATAATTATGTGCCAGATCGCAATTAATATACCAGAGGAAGTTCTTTTTGATGCAAAAATGAGCCATGAACAGGCAAGACAGTTTGTAAGACAGTTGACAGCACTTGGATATTATACTAAAAATGGAATATCCATTGGGTATTGTTCACAGATTGCAGGAATGACAGAAGAAGAGTTTATCAAATATTTAGGGCAGAATCATATATCAATTTTTCAGTTCGATGGCCAGGAAGAATTTCTGGAGGAATTAGAGCATGCGTAAAGTAGTTGTCAATTCAACACCTTTGATTGTGCTTTGTGGGATTGATAAACTGGATATATTGAGAAAATTATATGAGGAAATTTCGATTCCATCTGCTGTGTTTCGTGAAGTGACGGCGAAGGACGATTCTGCCTGTGTACAAATTCGCTCCGCAGAAGCCTGGATTCGAGTAGAAAAAATCAAAGATTTCAGTGAAAAGAAAATGTATAAAGCAAAGCTGCATGATGGGGAAGTGGAAGTAATGATTCTTGCACAGGAACAGGGGGCTGATTTGGTGATTATTGATGATAATGCGGCGAAAAAGACCGCCAAGTATCTGGGGCTTCCGGTTACCGGGACATTGGGGGTTTTGGTGAAAGCCAAACACTTGGGGATTGTAGAAGAGGTGCGCCCGTTATTGTCAGAAATGAGAAAAAACGGGTTTTATGTCAGCAGTACAGTAGAGCGCATGGTTTTGGATCAGGTAAGGGAATAAAAGAAGCAGGAATTGCTCCTGAAATCATTTGACAACCATAAGAAAAGTGCTAAAATGTAAATGGCGCGGAACGGACGTTAGTTTGGCGTTTTGTTCCGGGCGGATGATGCAGGAGGCAAAAGACAATGGATGAAAGGCAAGGCGCCGCAGAAAGACGCGGTAAATATTCTCTTCGGGGGAAAGTGTACGAACAGATCCGGGAGGATATTTTAAGCGGCAGGTATGAGCAGAATACGGAGCTTAAGGAAGCGGCGATCGGCGCTGAGCTGGGAGTCAGCAGAACTCCGGTACGGGAGGCTCTGCGGCAGCTGGAACTGGAAGGACTGGTAAATATTATCCCGAACCGGGGCGCTTATGTAAATAAGATTACAGTCCAGGATGTGCGGGATATTTATGTGATCCGGTCTATGCTGGAGGGGCTCTGTGCCAGATGGGCCACGGAACATATTACCAAAGAGCAGTTGGAAAGAATGGAAGAAACGCTCTGCCTGTCAGAATATCATACGCAGAAGGAAAATTATGATAAGCTTTATGAATTGGACAGTCTGTTTCATGAGCAGCTGTACAGTGCGGGCGGCAGCCGGATTTTAAATCATGTGCTGTCGGATTTTCATGATTATGTCAAACAGGCCAGGAAGGCGTCCATCGCTTCAGAAGGCCGTTCGGTAAAATCGACCCGGGAACACAGAGCGATCTTTGAGGCGGTCAAAGCAGGAGATGCGGATCAGGCGGAAGAGCTGGCCAGGCTGCATATCCGGCATACGATCGAGAGTATCCGTCTGCATGGTATTGAGAGAATCCTGTAAAAGTAACTGTAAACCTGGCAAGAGGAGTTACATATAATTATGAAAAAAATTCAGATGACGACACCATTAGTAGAAATGGACGGGGACGAGATGACCAGAGTCCTCTGGCAGATGATCAAAGAAGAACTTCTGCTGCCCTTTGTGGATTTAAAGACTGCGTATTACGATCTTGGCTTAAAGAACCGGGATCAGACAGACGACCAGGTGACCGTTGATTCGGCCAATGCCACGAAAAAATACGGCGTGGCAGTAAAATGCGCTACAATCACCCCCAATGCGGCCCGGGTGGAAGAGTATGGTTTGAAAAAGATGTGGAAAAGCCCCAATGGCACTATCCGTGCGATTTTGGACGGCACGGTTTTTCGCACGCCTGTGCTGGTAAAGGGTATCGAACCTTATGTAAGGACATGGAAAAAGCCCATTACCCTGGCGCGTCATGCCTATGGGGACGTGTATAAAGCATCGGAGATGTCTATTCCAGGTCCCGGAAAAGTGGAACTTGTCTATACCTCCAAAGACGGCGATACAACCTCCGAGCTGGTTCATACGTTTGACGGCCCCGGTATCGTGCAGGGGATGCACAATCTGGACAGTTCTATTGAAAGCTTTGCGAAGAGCTGTTTTCAGTATGCCCTGGACGCAAAACAGGATGTATGGTTTGCGGCCAAAGATACCATATCCAAAAAATACGACCACCATTTTAAAGATATTTTCCAGGAAATTTATGAAAAAGATTATAAAGAAGCTTTTGAAAAGGCAGGCATTACCTATTTCTATACACTCATTGACGATGCGGTGGCCAGAGTGGTCAAATCCGAAGGCGGATTTATCTGGGCGTGTAAAAATTATGACGGAGACGTTATGAGCGACCTGGTGGCTACGGCCTTTGGTTCTCTGGCCATGATGACCTCCGTGCTGGTATCCCCGGAAGGATATTACGAGTATGAGGCGGCGCATGGGACCGTGCAGAGGCATTATTATAAGCATTTAAAGGGAGAAGAAACTTCCACCAATTCCATTGCCACGATCTTTGCCTGGAGCGGCGCGCTTAGAAAGCGAGGCGAACTGGACGGTCTTGAGGAGCTTGTGCGTTTCGCGGATCTTCTGGAGAAAGCTTCCATACAGACGATCGAGGATGGAAAGATGACCAAAGACCTGGCATTGATTACAAAATTAGAAAATGTGACGGTCTTAAACTCCGGTGCATTTATCAAAGAAGTCCGCAGGCGGTTAGAAACAATGTTACAGGTATAAAAATATACCCCTCACCATATATTAGAACAAATATGGGAGGGGTATATCAATGGATACGATTCAAAGCCAGAAAGAATTTCATCTATACAATGATATTAAAGAGCGCACCAAAGGAGAGGTGTACATAGGCGTAGTTGGTCCGGTCCGTACGGGAAAATCCACATTTATCAAGCGGTTTATGGACCTTTTAGTGCTTCCCAATATGGAGGATGCCCATGAACGGGAGCGTGCTACGGACGAATTGCCCCAGTCTGCAGCGGGCAAGACGATTATGACCACAGAGCCGAAGTTTGTACCTAAAGAAGCCGTGGAGATCAATGTGGATGGGAAGATAACTGTAAAAATCCGATTGATCGACTGCGTAGGCTATATGGTGGAGGGCGCCTCCGGTCATCTGGAAAATAATACGGAGCGGATGGTCAAAACCCCCTGGTCCGGGGAGGAAATCCCTTTTACAAAAGCAGCGGAGTTGGGTACGCATAAGGTCATCCATGACCATTCCACTATAGGAATTGTTGTTACCTGCGACGGAAGTTTCGGGGAGATCCCAGTGGAAAACTACCAGGCAGCAGAAGAAAGGACCATAGACGAACTGAAGAAGCTGAACAAACCTTTTGTTATTCTTTTAAACACTACGAGACCTTTCAGCGAAACCGTTCGCAGGCAGGCAGAAGAGATGTTCCGTAAATACCAGATACCGGTGCTGCCGGTGAATTGCGAACAGCTGAAAAAAGAAGATATCACTATGATCTTAGAGCAGGTGCTTTTGGAATTTCCCCTGACGGAGGTGGAATACCAGATGCCCCGTTGGGTGGAGATGCTTCCGATGGATCATCCGGTCAAGCAGGAAATCATTGCGAAGGTATTGGAGATGATGGAAGAGTTTCATGTACTTCGGGATATCGGACTTGCCAATACAGACTGCGAAGGTCCGTCCGTGAGCCGTATGAAACTGGATCGGGTAGCGCTAAGTACAGGAACCGCTGTCTATTCTATAGATATGGAAGAAAACTGTTATTATCAGATGCTGAGCGAACTGACCGGTATGGAACTAAAAGACGAATATGATTTGATGGAGCAATTAAGAGAACTTTCCGCCATGCAAAAAGAATATGGTAAAGTCATAAAAGCCATGGACGCCGTGCGCCAGAAAGGATATGGCATGGTTCTAGATCGGAAGAGCACACGTCTGAACTCCAGTCACACAGCAAGATCTCGT
>CAJUMT010000189.1 GCA_910587495.1 uncultured Lachnospiraceae bacterium
CAGACGTGTGCTCTTCCGATCTAGAATGTTTGAAAACCCTGCCCCTGATTGAGGAAGAGATTATTTCGGTGGGAATTGCGAAGGCGAAAAAAGTATCTTCCTATCATCTGATGACGGGATTAAATCCCATTTATATCATCACATGTAAAGGAGGCGGCCAATGAAGACACCGGCGGTACTTTTGACGGCACCCGCAAGCGGCAGCGGAAAAACGCTGATTACCTGCGGCATCCTGCAGGCGCTTGTAAACAGAGGGCTTGTGACAGCTTCTTTTAAATGCGGTCCCGACTATATTGATCCTATGTTTCATGGTCGGGTGATTGGTACAAAATCCCGAAACCTGGACACTTTTTTTACCGACGCTCCTACGACAAGATATCTTTTTTCCAAAAATACGGCGGATTGTCAGGTGGCTGTGGTGGAAGGCGTGATGGGCTTTTATGATGGCCTTGGCGGCATAAAGACCGAGGGCAGCACTTATGAGGTGGCCTGCGTGCTGGGGATTCCCGTGGTTCTTCTGGTCAACTGCAGGGGAGCCAGTCTGTCCATTTTGGCCTTGATCAAGGGGTTTTTGGAATATCGGCAGGGCAGTCATATAAAAGCTGTGATATTAAACCGGGTGTCCCCTATGATTTACGACAGATTAAAACCGCTGATTGAACGGGAGCTTGGAATCAAAGTCCTTGGATATGTGCCGGAAGTGAAGGAATGTATCCTGGAAAGCCGCCATCTTGGCCTGGTGCTTCCAGGAGAGATTGACGCTTTGAAGGAAAAGCTGAACCGTCTGGCACAAGTGCTGGAAGCATCCGTGGATCTTAATGGACTTTTAAAACTGGCAGAAGAAAGAGAAGATACGGAAGAGATTTCTCCCACTGTACCGACCCTGCCGGATGCGGGCAATCTTAAGATTGCGGTAGCGAAAGACGATGCTTTCTGCTTTACTTATCTGGATAATTTAGAATTGCTTGAAAAGATGGGGGCTAAGCTTGTCTATTTTTCTCCCATCAAAGACCGCTTTTTGCCTGAAGGTATATCCGGCCTTATTTTAAGCGGTGGATATCCGGAGCTTCATGCCCGGGAACTAAGCGAGAATCGGTCCATGCGGGATTCCATTCGTCAGGCAGTTACAAAAGGACTGCCCTGCATTGCCGAATGCGGAGGATTTTTGTATCTGCACAGAGAATTAGAAGGCGCAGATGGGAATTTTTATCCCATGTCAGGCGTTCTAAATGTAAAAGCTTTTCGCACAGACAGGCTTTCCAGATTTGGCTACATTGTGTTGGAGGCAAACAAAGATCAGCTTTTGGGAGAGGCAGGAACGAGCATTCGTGGCCATGAGTTTCACTATTGGGACAGCGAGTGCTGCGGCGACGGATTTCATGCGAAAAAGCCAATGGGAAAAAGGGAGTGGGACTGCGTGCAGAGCAGTCGGACTTTGTATGCGGGGTTTCCACATCTGTTTTATTATTCCAATGTGCAGGTTCCCTTCCGATTTTTACAAAAATGTAAGGAGTATCAAAGGTCATGCTGATTTTGGTAAGCGGCGGCAGCGGCAGCGGAAAGTCCGAATTTGCCGAAAATCTGGTTCTTAAGCTTCATAAAGCCCCCTGCCTTTATATTGCTACGATGGTTCCCTTTGATGAGGAATGCCATGAACGTATTGCAAGACACCGAAAAATGCGCGCCAGTAAAGGATTTGATACGCTGGAATGTTACCTGGACTTAAAAAGCCGGGATGTTACGGGCTACGGCACGGTATTGCTGGAATGCATGTCCAATCTGACCGCCAATGAGATCTATCAGGAAGGCGGTGCAGGAAGCGGGTGTGTGGAAGAAATACTGACGGGCATCAGGAGGGTATACAGCCAGTGTACACATCTGATCATTGTCACCAATGAGATTTTTTCCGACGGGATTGAGTATGATAAAGAAACAAAGAGGTATCAGGCCTGCCTGGGGAGGATAAATCAAAAGATTGCCGCTCTGGCGGATCTGGTGGTGGAAGTAGTATACTCTGTCCCGGTGGTGTACAAAGGATCATTAGACGGGATTGAAAAAGGGAGCTTTAGATAACGATGAAAAGAATATGGAACAGTTTTCTGATCGCTTTTGCCATGTTTTCCAAAATTCCTGTGCCAAAGGCGGACTGGGATAAAGAAAACATGAAATATATGATTTGCTTTTTTCCGGGAATCGGCGCGGTCATCGGGCTTTTGGTATTTGGATATGGGAAATTCTGCGATCTGGCCGGGATGGGAAGCCTGATGCGCGCGGCAGGTTTTGTTTTGATTCCGGTGCTGGTGACAGGGGGCATCCATCTGGACGGCTATCTGGATACGGTGGACGCGCTCAGTTCTTATCAGCCTAAAGAGCGTAAGCTGGAGATTCTAAAGGATTCCCACGCGGGGGCCTTTGCAGTTATCATGGGATGCGTCTATTTTATCCTGGCGCTGGGCGTGTGGAGCGAGATGGAGACGCGCTTGCTTCCTGTCATATGTACCAGTTATATTCTGTCCAGAGCTTTAAGCGGTCTTGCGCTGGCGACCTTTCCCTGCGCAAACAAAAAAGGGTCTCTTGGGATGTTCGCGGATGCGGCGCAGAAACGGGTGCTGAAAACCGTGCTGGCGCTGTGGCTTATTTACTGTGCCGCGTGGGTTTTCTGGCTGCATGCTATGCTGGCCGCAGTGCTGTGTCTTGCCGCCGCTGCGGCCTATGGATATTATTATCATGTGGCGATGTCGCAGTTTGGGGGGACGACAGGGGATATTGCCGGTTTTTTTGTGCAGGTATGCGAACTTGCATGTGCCTGCGCGGTGATGGCAGCAGGGAAATTGTTGTAAGGGTATGCTCTTTTGTGGTAAGATAGGAGGTAGAGGTCTGTGATACTGGTGACAGGCGGATGTTTTCAGGGAAAAAAGAAATATGTGTGTGAAAAGTTCGGATTTAAGGTTGAAGATTTGACCGACGGCGGAGCCTGCCCGATGGAAGCGCTGTACTCGGCAAAAGCGCTGTATCATTTTCATGAATATATACGGCGGCTTATGGAAGCCGGTCGGGAATTTTCACTCCCGCAGTTGATAGAAAAGAACCCGGATATTCTTCTTATAACCAATGAACAAGGGTACGGCGTGGTGCCCACAGACCGGTTTGACAGGGAATACAGGGAGAAGACAGGACGGATCTGCTGTCAGATTGCAAAAGAGGCGAAAGAAGTACACAGAATTGTCTGCGGGGTGGGGACGGTGATAAAAGGTGGCTGAGATATGGTTGATCAGGCATTCCATGACGGCGGGCAACAGGGAAGGGCGTTATATAGGAAGTCGGACTGACGAGCCGCTTTGTGAAGAGGGAATCCTTCTGCTAAAAGCCCGGTCGTATCCGTCTGTAGAGCAGATCTATGTAAGTCCTATGCGGCGGTGTGTGGAGACAGCCGCGCTTTTGTGGAAGGATGTTCCCATGATACAAAAGCCCGGTCTTCGGGAATGTGATTTTGGAGCCTTTGAAAATAAGAATTATAAAGAACTGGACGGCAATCCTGCCTATCAGGCCTGGGTAGACAGCGGCGGCGTGCTGCCTTTTCCAGGAGGCGAGTCCATGGAGCAGTTTAAGATGCGCTGTCAGAGGACTTTTGAAGAAATTGTGGAAGAGATAGAAAAAAAAGGCTGTCTTCGTGCGGCGATTGTGGCTCATGGAGGGACGATTATGGCAATTCTGGAGAAATACGGACTGCCGAAAAAAGCGTATTTTGATTATCAGGTAAAAAACGGGTGCGGATATCTTCTGACGCCCGCAGAAAGGGCGGGATTATGGAATTGTCAATACTTGCCGTGACTGCAGGATTTTTACTGGATCTTCTGATTGGAGACCCGCATTGGCTTTATCATCCGATTCGTCTGGTGGGGCACTTGATCGCGGGGTTGGAACGGCTGTTAAGAAGCATTTTTCCAAAGACGGAAAAAGGCGAACTGATCGCAGGCGGGTGTCTTCTTGTGTGTGTGACCGGAATTGTCACGGCTGCGGCATGGTTTTTACTGTATCTGGCGGGGTGTTTTCATCCATATGCGCGTTTTGTAATGGAAACGGTTATGTGTTATCAGTTGTTGGCTACCAAAGCGTTAAAAGACGAAACGATGAAAGTATATAATGCGTTGAAAGAAGGCGATCTTATCAAGGCTCGGCTGTCCGTGTCCATGGTGGTCGGCAGGGATACGGACAGGCTTGATGGCGCGGGGGTGACAAAAGCGGCAGTGGAGACGGTGGCGGAGAACACGTCGGACGGTATTATTGCACCCCTTTTATTTATGGCTGTTGGGGGGGCGCCTCTGGGATATTTTTATAAAGCGGTCAATACCATGGATTCCATGGTGGGTTATAAAAATGAACGCTATTTGTATTTTGGACGGGCGGCGGCAAAATTTGACGACGTAGTAAATTTTATTCCGGCCCGTCTGTCCGCGGTGCTGATGATACTTGGCTGCCCGCTTAGCGGCCTGGATCTTTCCCAGGCTTGGAAAATCTACAGGCGGGATCGGTATAATCATAGCAGCCCAAATTCTGCTCATACGGAGGCGGCGGCAGCAGGAGCGCTGCATATCCGGCTGGCGGGAGACGCATACTATTTTGGAAAGCTGTATCAGAAACCCACGCTGGGAGACGATGATCGTCCGGTGGAATATGAAGATATCAGAAGAGTGAACCGTCTTCTGTACGCGACAGCGGTCCTGGCGATGATTCTATGCCTGATTGTGAAAGGAGCTATTGTATGGCTAATGTAAAAGGATACCTGCACATTTACTGCGGGGACGGAAAAGGAAAGACAACTGCGGCCGTAGGCCTTGCGGTGCGCGCGGCGGGACATGGCATGAAAGTGTTGTTTTGCCAGTGTATGAAAGACGGTACTTCCAGTGAAGTCGAAATGCTTAAGCAATTGGGTGTTTCTTATTGTTGCTGCAGGGAAAAATTTGGTTTTTTCTGGAATATGACCGACGAACAGAAAGAAAATGCTGCCCATGCCTATACCCATCTGTTTGAGGAAGTGACGAAAAAGGCGGAGGAAGAGGCCTACGACCTGCTGATTATAGATGAATTTATGAGTGCCTATAATTACGGACTGATCTATCAGAAAGAAGCGCTTGATTTTCTTCTAAACCGCCCGGGCAAATTAGAAGTTGTTCTGACTGGCAGAGATCCGGGACAGGAGATTCTCAATCTGGCCGATTATGTGACTGAAATGAAAAAAGTGAAACATCCCTTTGATCAGGGAATTCCAGCGAGAAAAGGAATTGAAATGTGATAGTATGTCCGAGATCATTACATTTACAAAGATACAGTTTGATCCTGCGTCGCCTACGGCGGAGGACATTAATATCCGGGATATCGCCCATGCGCTGTCCTTTATGGTGCGCGCCAACGGGCATTTTCCTGTATTTTATTCCGTAGGGCAGCATTGTATCCATTGCTGCGAGGAGGCGGCTGCAAGAGGCTGTACCAGGCGTGAGCAACTTGCCTGCCTGCTGCATGACGCAAGCGAGGCGTATCTGGCGGATATTACCCGACCGGTGAAGCAGCATCTGGAAAAATACCGGGAGATTGAACAAAGATTACAGGATTGTATTTTCCGGAAATATTTGGGTGCATTGTCGGAGGAGGAAAAAAAGCTTTGGCGAAGGCTGGACGATACGCTGCTTTATTATGAATTTAACTGCCTGATGGGAAGGGAGCTTAAGGAACATCCTGAAACGCTTATAAGCCGTCCGGTCTTTGCCGCAGAACCTTTTGAACGGACAGAAAGACATTATCTTGCATGGTTCGGGAGGCTGTACGAAGAATGAAAAGAGGCTGTAGCTTATGCCCCCGGGCATGCGGCGCAGACCGGCGGGAGGGTGCGTTTGGCTATTGCCGGATGCCAGATCAGCCGTTGGTGGCCCGGGCAGCCCTCCACTACTGGGAAGAGCCGTGTATATCGGGAAGGGAAGGCTCAGGAGCCGTCTTTTTTTCCGGCTGTACCTTACGGTGCGTCTACTGCCAGAACTATAAAATCGCGTCCGGGCAGGCGGGAAAGCAGGTGTCCGAGGAACGTCTGGCGGAGATTTTTTTAGAGCTTCAGGGGCAGGGCGCCAACAATATCAATCTGGTGACTGCGGGGCATTTTCTGCCTGTTGTTATGCATGCGCTCACAGACGCCAAGAGGCAGGGACTTAAGATCCCGATTGTCTATAACACCGGCGGCTATGAAAAGCCGGATCAGTTAAAAAGGCTGGAAGGGCTGGTGGACATCTGGCTTCCGGATTATAAATACCGAAGTTCCGTGCTGGCTAAGAGATATTCCCATGCCAAAGATTATCCTGCATGGGCGGCGATGGCGCTTAAAGAAATGGTGCGTCAGGCAGGGAATTTCACTTTTGATGACAGAGGTATCATGCGTCGGGGCGTAATTGTTCGCCACATGGTGCTACCCGGATGCGTATATGACAGTAAAGATGTGCTGGAATACCTGAAAGATCATTATGGCGACCGGATTTATGTAAGCTTGTTAAGGCAGTATACCCCCCTTCCTCATGTGGCGGCTTATCCGGAACTGAACCGGAGAATATCCGATGAAGAATACGAGGAAGTGGTAAACTACGCGCTTTTTCTTGGAATGAGCCAGGTGTATGTACAGGAAAAGGAATGCGCAAAAGAAAGTTTTATTCCGT
>CAJUMT010000190.1 GCA_910587495.1 uncultured Lachnospiraceae bacterium
AAATGAAGTTTCATTCTCCAAATAAGAAGTGCTGGCACCAATCATGCTGGTAAGGGGAGTACGAAGATCGTGCGATACGGCTCTTAATAGGTTGGCGCGTAGTTTTTCCTTTTCGGCCTCCAGAATGATTTTTTCGCTTTCCTGTAACTTTTGCGCCTGATCTTTTAAGTGGAAAGTGGTAGCGCTGGTCAGGATAGAGATAAAATACATGGCGAGAAATGTGAGCGGGTATCCTGCCATCGTAAAGTTAAACTCGTTAAATGGGTAAGTGAAAAAATAATTGATGAAAAATACGCTGCATATGGCAGTAAAGATCCCATACCTGTATTTATCTGTGTGGTAAGAGATCTGGATAATGGCCAGAATATAGATCAGGCTTATATTGGCGGTTCCCGCAGGGTTTATCATATGATACAGGCCGGCTATGGCGGTCGCGGCGACCGTAACGCCTACTGTGAACAATAAACTGAAATGAGCGTGGAAAGTGTGCGTGTGGGAGATAATCTCCACAAAGTTTGTAAATAATTTCCAAATATAGTTTTTCATATTATAGTTCCGTTCCGGCCCTTCCTGTGCCCAGGTAATGGAACGCTTTTTGGCCGCAGACGCGACCCAAAAAGTGTTCCGGGCACAGTCCGGGCCTACACTGATTATAGTTCCTTTCCGGCTTTCTCTGCACTGATTTATTTTTTACAGGGCGAGCATTTTTCTTCGGTGGGCGTTGGCGTAAGGGGTGTGGTGCAGCAGGGAGCGGACGGACTCGTAGAGCCGTCCGGCGTAAGTCCAGTCGTCGGGGAGCCCTGTACCATAAGGATCTGTGATGAGCGGCAGTCTGCTGCGTGTGGACAGTTCCTTAAGAAGAATGGCTGCTTCTTTACGAAATCCAAGGACGTGCATCGCCTGGGGCGGGCGGTAGTCGTGCAGGTTCAGAAGGATATGCGTAAGCGCCCGGTCTATGGCGGTGCGCGTCAGGTTTCTGGTTTTTAGTAGATCCGTAAACTGCGAAAAAGAGATAAAATCATCCAGGCAGTTTCGGATCCGGTTGGACAGTTCTTTTGTAACTCCAAAATACTGGCTGAAGGATTCCTCCGGGTTTCGTCTTAGCTTTTCCAGAAGCAGCAAAGAGAATGCGTTTTCGGTGATCGGCTCTTTCTGCTCATAAGCCTTGTATACTTCAAAGGAGGGAAGCTGCGCGCGGATTTTAGATGTAAAAGCGCCGTTATGTTCCGTAATCGCTTGGCGCAGGCTCTGGGCAGAAGCATATTTTTCTATATGCCGGTCATGATAATGCGCGCCGAGGCGCCGGATTGTATGAGGCCGTATGGCGCTGGAAAGACGCGTCAAGGCTTTTAGATATTCCAAACCTAAAAGATTATTGGGTTCTGCAAGCGCATTTGTATCTATGGAGGGATCATAACATTTAAGAGCTTCCGTCCTGGCTTTCGGATAGGAAGCCCCTATTTTCAATATTTCTTTTAGATATTCCTGGTAAGCTTTCGGTTCGTCTGCCAGGATATTCGCGGCGCGTGCGAGTAAAGGTAAGTCCGCGCATTCACTCCCAAAACACAGGTCTGTTACAATGCCGGTCTGTTCTAAAAGAGAAATTGCGCCCGAAGCGAAATATTCTGCGCTTCCGGTGGAAATATCCGGCGGCAGTTCCAGCACAAGGTCCGCACCGTTTAAAAGAGCGGCTTCTGTCCGGGTATACGGATCAAACATGGCCGGAGCGCCCCTCTGGACAAAATATCCGCTCATGGCTACAACTGCATAATCTGCCTTTGCCATGGCTTTTGCCTGGGCCAGATGGAAGGCATGCCCCTGGTGAAATGGATTGTATTCAGCGATGATGCCTACGACATTCATAAAATTCCCCCTGTCAACCCTTTATGGACAAGTATATCATAAATGTGATATACTTTCACAGGGTAAATGAAAAAAATAAAGCGTTGCCCTGGGGACGGAAGGGCGGAGCGGAACTATTATGCAGAAAGAGTAGAATAAATGAAATCTTTATATATTGCGGAGAAGCCCAGCGTGGCGCAGGAATTCGCAAAAGCATTAAAACAAAATATGCAAAGACAGGACGGCTATCTGGAATCAAAAGATGCTGTCGTTACCTGGTGCGTGGGACATCTGGTGACCATGAGTTATCCGGAAGCCTATGATGAAAAATACAAACGCTGGAGCCTTGAAACATTGCCGTTTCTTCCGAAAAAATGGAGATACGAAGTTATAGACGGCGTAAAAAAACAGTTTACCATTGTCAGCAGCCTTTTGAATCGCCCAGATGTGGACTGTATTTATGTGTGTACCGATTCCGGACGGGAAGGGGAGTATATTTACCGCCTGGTAGAACAGATGGCGGGTGTAAAGAATAAAAAGCGCGTGAGAGTGTGGATTGATTCTCAAACAGAGGAAGAGATCCTGCGGGGTATCAAAGAGGCGAAAGACCTGTCGGAATATGACAATCTGTCTCACTCCGCCTACCTTCGGGCCAAAGAAGATTATCTGATGGGTATCAATTTTTCCCGCCTTTTGACATTACAGTATGGGCGTGCCGTCTCTTCCTTTCAGAAGACGGAGAGAACCGTTATCTCGGTAGGACGTGTCATGACCTGTGTGCTGGGTATGGTGGTGCGCAGGGAACGGGAGATCCGCAGTTTTGTAAAGACCCCCTTTTACAGAGTGCTGCTTACGATGGATTTATCCGGCAGGCCCTTTGACGGGGAGTGGCGCGCAGTGGAAGGAAGCGCATATTATCAGTCCCCTTTGTTGTACAAAGAGAACGGCTTTAAAAAAGAAGAAGATGCCAAAACGCTTGTAGATAAATTAAAAGGCATGACTCCTAAGGAGGCTATGGTGGTGTCTGTCACCAGAAAAAAGGAGACCCGGTACGCGCCCCTTTTATATAACCTGGCGGAACTTCAAAATGAATGTTCGAAAAGATTTAAGATCAGTCCGGATCAGACCCTTAAGATCGCCCAGGAGTTGTATGAAAAGAAGCTGGTCACCTATCCCAGGACGGATGCCCGTGTCTTGTCCACGGCGGTGGCTAAAGTGATCGATAAAAATTTAAACGGGCTTAGACAGCTTCCTCTTGCGGTTCCTTATGTGCAGGAAATATTTGCGGGGGGAAGCTATAAAAAGATAGGAAAGAGCCGCTACACCAATGACAAGCAGATCACGGATCACTACGCCATCATTCCCACCGGCCAAGGGATGGGCGCGCTCGGCGGGCTGTCTTCTACGGCGAGACAGGTGTATGAGGTCATTGTCCGGCGGTTTTTAAGTATTTTTTATCCTCCGGCTGTCTATCAGAAAACAGCGCTGATTACGCAGATGGGAACGGAGTGCTTCTTTTCGAATTTTAAGATGCTTATGGAGGAAGGATATTTAAAAGTCGTTCCGAATACATATGACAGTAAAAAGAAAAAGGGCACAGAAGATGCGGAAGAAGAGACAAAGTGCGATTTTACCATGTCGGAAGAACTGAAAAAATTGAAAAAGGGTATGAAGCTTCCGGTGAAAGACGCCCAGATCAAAGAAGGGGAGACTTCTCCGCCCAAACGATATAATTCCGGTTCCATGATTCTTGCCATGGAAAATGCCGGTCAGTTGATCGAAGATGAAGATTTAAGAGCCCAGATTAAAGGCAGCGGGATCGGCACCAGCGCCACCCGGGCGGAGATTTTGAAAAAACTGGCAGTCAACAAGTATATCGCATTAAATAAAAAAACCCAGATCATCACGCCGACGCTTCTGGGGGAAAATATTTTTGACGTAGTCAGCGTGTCCATCCGCTCCCTTTTGAATCCAGAGCTTACCGCAAGCTGGGAGAAAGGGCTTACCTATGTGGCCAACGGAGAGATTACACCGGAAGAATATATGGACAAACTGGAACATTTTGTCCGCAGCAGGACAGAACAGGTGTTAAACAGCAGACAGCATTATGCCATGAGGCCGTATTTTGACGCTGCCGCTGTATATTATAAAAAGTCTGATAAAAAAGGAGAATAGGCATATGTATACCGTTGAGATCAAAGACCTGTATGATTTAAAAGAAACTATTGCGGCAGAGCTTTTTGAGGGGCTTACCTACCCCTGGGAAGCGCTTCCGAAGATCGGGACGTTTATCAAAAAGCTGGGTGCTTCCTTAAGTGAAGACGAGTATGAAAAGAGAGGGGAAGACGTGTGGATCGCAAAGTCGGCCACCGTATATCCCGGAGCCTGTATCTTAGGTCCGGCCATCATAGGAAAAGAAGCCGAAGTGCGTCATGGAGCTTTTATCCGGGGCAATGCTCTGGTGGGAGAGGGCGCCGTAGTAGGTAATTCCACCGAGCTTAAAAATGTGGTGCTGTTCAATAAAGTGCAGGTGCCTCATTATAATTATGTAGGAGATTCCATCCTGGGTTATAAGGCGCATATGGGAGCCGGCTCTATCGCTTCTAATGTTCGGTCGGATAAGAAAAATATAAAAATTCATGCGCCCGGAGGCGACATTGAGACCGGCCTTCGCAAGATCGGGGCTTTGCTGGGAGATCATGTGGAAGTGGGATGCGGTTCCGTGCTGAACCCGGGAACGGTGATCGGCAGGAATACCAATATCTATCCGCTGTCGTCCGTCCGGGGCGTGGTCGGGTCCGATTCTATCTACAAAAAACAGGGAGAAGTAGTGGAAAAATATGAAGACTAAATTCGGAATAAGCGCCGGCGCACTGAAATGGATGGCAATTGTCATTATGGCAGCGGACCATATAGGAGCGAGTATTTTAGAAGCTTATGTGCTGAACGCATGGGGCGGATCTCCTATGGGGAGCCGTTTTTATGGACAGTGGGACGAGATTCTGGCAGTGGATCAGGTGATCCGCCAGATCGGCAGGCCGGCTTTTCCTATTTTCTGCTTTCTTTTGGTGGAAGGCTTTCTTCATACCCATGATGTGAAAAAATATGCCCTGCGGCTGGGAATCTTCGCCTTGGTCAGCGATATTCCTTTTGATCTGGCGCTTCATATTATGCCTTTTGACTGGCAGCATCAGAATGTGTTTTTTACGCTTTTGATCGGACTTCTGGCCATATGGCTGATCCACAGCCATCCAAAGAACTATCTGATCAGGGTTGCCGCCGTCCTGGGAGGAGCCGGACTTGCGGAGTTTTTGCATACGGATTATGGAGCCTTCGGAGTTATATTTATTATTATCCTGTATCTTTTGCGGGATCGTCGGATTTTACAATGTGTGGCGGGCGCTGTTTGCTGTGCCTGGGAAGTGACGGCGCCGCTGGCGTTTTTGCCCATTTTATTCTATAACGGCCAGAGGGGCCGGCAGCCCAAATGGTTCTTTTACTGGTTTTACCCGGCGCATCTGCTTCTCTACGCCGCTATCGGTATGTGGGTGCTGCCGCGGATCATACTTTAGTCAAATCAGCAACGGACCGGACAAGCCCGGGAGGATTTACAGACGCGCCAGCGGCTGGAAATTCTCCCAGTCCCAGGGCTTGGAAGGAGAGTTGCGGAACTATAATAGGAGGAGTTTTTAAATGACAACCAAAATAACAAGAGAGCAGGCCTTAGCGCTTCTTAAAAAGTACAATCAGGAACCGTTCCATATCCAGCACGCCTATACGGTGGAAGCTGTTATGCGCTGGTATGCGAAGGAGTTGGGATATGGCGACGAAGATTTCTGGGGACTTTGCGGTCTTTTGCACGATGTGGATTTTGAGAAATACCCGGAGGAACACTGTAAAAAAGCACCGGAACTTCTGGCCGAGATTGACGCGGAGGACGAGATTGTCCATGCCGTATGCAGCCATGGCTACGGGATCTGTTCTGATATGGAGCCGGTTCACGAGATGGAAAAGGTGCTGTTTGCGGCTGATGAGTTGACTGGGCTTGTAGGGGCGGCGGCCAGGATGAGGCCGAGCAAAAGCTGCACGGACATGGAGCTTTCAAGTCTTAAGAAAAAATTCAAAGACAAGCGTTTTGCTGCCGGATGTTCCAGAGATATCATCCGTAAAGGCGCGGAGCAGTTAGGATGGGAGCTGGACCGGCTGATGCAGATGACGCTTGACGCCATGAAAGCATCCGAAGCGCTGATTGATCAAGAGATGCAGGAGGAACAGGCATGACGCCCGCAGAAGGACAGGAGCATAAAATATTGATATTGACAGGTTCTCCGAGAAAAAGAGGACACACAGCCGCCATGACAGAATATCTGGTACAGAGGCTTGCCGGTCAGACAGAGATTCTTTCTTTGGATGACCGCAAAGATATCAGTCCCTGCCGGGATTGCCGTTACTGCTTTACCCACGGCGAGTGCTGTATAAAAGACGCCATGCAGGAGATTTACCAAAAACTAGAGCAGGCGGACAGAATTATATTTGCGGCTCCGGTGTATTTTTATAATATTCCCGGTTCCATGAAAGCTGTTTTGGACCGGCTGCAGGTTTACTGGGCTGCTGTCGTGCGGGGGGATAAAAATGAGCCTGCTAAGAAAGGCGGGATTGTTCTGGCAGGCGGCGCGCCGGAGTTTCCGGAGCAGTTTGCGGGAAGTATACAGACTTTAAGCTGTATGCTTGAGGACTTAGGCGCCGTGTGCGAAGAGCCTGTGACTATGGGCGGAACGGATAAAAAAAGCCTGTCAGAACGTCCAGATGTACAAGAGAAGCTTAACCGGCTGGCTGACAGGCTGAATGCATAA
>CAJUMT010000191.1 GCA_910587495.1 uncultured Lachnospiraceae bacterium
TCTCAGACTGCGTATTCATTATGATCCAGCTGATCGAACACGATCTGTTCGTCGATCCTTGTACGGAGCACGCCGCCCCGCAGGAGATCTTCCATGGTGATCTTGATATCCTTGCTGCCCTCCCGGATCAGCTTGCCCGCAAGACTGTTACTGCTGGTGTTGGCCCAGTAGGTGGACAGTCTTTTCTTATCAATAAAATTAATAATAGACCACGGATTATAGATGTCAGTTCGCTCACCAAATGTAAAACCGTCGTACCAGTCTCTGACGCGATCCTCCATATCTGATATACTGAACTCTTGCAGTACGGAAGACACCTCTTCCTGTGTAAAACCAAAAGAATCCTCATATTTAGGAGAAGTTGTCGTTACCACTTCCAGATTATTCAAATCCGAAAACATGGATTCTCTGCTCACCCGGGTGATGCCGGTCATAATGGCCCGCTCCATATACGGGTTAGTCTTAAAAGTCGCATTAAACAAATTTCTCGTAAAAAACACCAATTCCTCCCAGTACCCGTAAACCCAGGCTTCCTGCATGGGCGTGTCATATTCGTCCAGAAGGATGATGACTTTTTTTCCATAATACCGCATGAGAAAGCCGCACATAGCCCGCAAAGCTTCTGTGGCTGTATGAGGCTCCATATCGTAAGTAACCTGCTGGTAAAATTCTTTTTCCTTCTCATTCAGCGTTTTACCTTCCAGCAGGAAATCATACCGATTATACAGTTCCGTTATGGCATAGCATATTTTCTTCAATGCGCTCCGACAGGTCGTTTCTTTCACACCTGCAAAACTGAGCATAATGACCGGCCAGGTTCCCTGAAGCTTCCGGTATGTTTCATGCTCCCATATGGACAATCCTTCAAATACCTGTCCCTGTCCTGCGTATTCAATGGAGAAGAAACGCTCCGTCATGCTCATATTCAGCGTCTTTCCAAAACGTCTGGGGCGGGTGATCAGGGTTACATCATCCCTGCTTTCCCACCATTCCCTGATAAAATCAGTCTTGTCAATATACAGACAATTATTTTCGATTATTTTTTCAAAACTCTGAATCCCGATTCCCACAGTTCTGGCCATAAATTTCGCCTCCTACTCTTCCGCCCCCTGACAGCGCTGCTTACGGCTTATTCTTTAGTATACCCCAACCACCGTCGGGAATCAAACATATTTTCTCACCAAGGGCATTGACAGACAGGTGTGCGTGTAGTATGATTGTTGGCGTGGGAAATTCCCTCAAAGGAGAACAGAAATGAATTTTTATTTGACCAATCAGCCCAAAAAGAAACTGAACTCTGTACAATCCATTCCGATGAAACATTGTACAGAGTATAGCGTATAAATAACGCATTAAGATTTCATCGGAAAACAAGGCAATAGCTATTCTGACTGTCAGTATATTTATTGCCTGTTTTCCGTATGCAGATTAAGCGTATGA
Source organism: uncultured Lachnospiraceae bacterium (assembly GCA_910587495.1). Lineage (GTDB taxonomy): Bacteria > Bacillota > Clostridia > Lachnospirales > Lachnospiraceae > Hominiventricola. The sequence goes on from CAJUMT010000191.1 coordinate 1,441, forward strand.
AAGGCTATGGACAATGTTTTGTCTGTAGCCTTTTGTCATATAGGAACAGGAATCCATATAGGCAGAAGGCAGTACACAGATGTGTGCAGGTGCTTTCTGCCTTTTTGCGTTTACGGTAGTAATTTTATACCTTGTGAAATGGCTAAATGGACAAGTGTGCCCTATGGGTATACAAGATGAAACCTTCAAAGATACCAGTATTGCTGTTAGGCAAAAACAAATGAAAGGATTGTGATTAACATGAGTTTATTAGAAATCGAAGGACTGACACACTCTTTTGGGGATAATCTGCTTTACAAAAATGCAGCGTTCTCTCTGAATAAAGGCGAGCATATCGGGATTGTTGGACAAAACGGAACAGGTAAAAGCACATTGATTAAGATTTGCACAGAGCAGATAATTCCAGATAATGGACGCATTATCTGGCAGTCCCAAGTATCGATTGGTTATCTGGATCAGTATGCAGAGATAGAGAAAAGTCTTACCATGCGTTCCTTTTTGAAGTCAGCTTTTTCGAGATTGTACCAAATTGAAAAAGAAATGACGCAGCTTTATGAGAAAGCAGCCAGAGGGCATACAGAATGTCTTGACCTTGCGGCGAGATATCAGGAACAGCTTGAAATCTATGACTTTTATTCTATCGAAACTCAAATTGAGCAAGTGGCGAATGGTTTAGGGCTGTTGGCGATAGGATTGGAAAGGCCGATGGAACAGATGAGCGGCGGCCAAAGGGCAAAGGTAATATTGGCAAAATTACTTCTTGAAAAGCCAGACATATTATTGCTTGACGAACCAACCAATTTTTTGGACAAAGAGCATATTTTATGGCTTTCTGATTACTTATCGAATCTTGAAAATGCTTTTATGGTGGTATCTTTGTTCTTCCCTCTGTCAACAGCAATCGTTCATAGAGGGAAGTTGAAATCTGCCGTTTCAATTCCCGGATAGACCAGCCGGAATTAACAGCTTCTTTCTCATAAAAGCTGCGCTTGTTGAGGTCAGAAATAGACAACAATTCACAATAATGCGACCAGCTCAATTTAACAGACACTGTCTGTTGAATTTGATAAGTCTGGTAAAACCGGCGGACAGAAGTTCCGTGTTGATGTGTGTAGCAACCTTTTGCCGGGCGTTTAATAATAGTTCTCTAATCTCTTCTATCATAGTATCAGTATATGCTAAATCACTCATAATATATCCCCTTTGCGTTTCCTGAATATTTTATAAGCATAGCATAAACGTGGCCAAATTGCTACTGTTTGATTTGATGTGATATACAAATGACGAAGTCGGCTGATTGTAAATTTTTTGTAAATTTGATTAAAAAGTCCTTTACAAAACGTCACTGGAAACGCAGAACTGTACTTTTTCATATATTGTATTGGTATTTTACATTTTTTGTGTTATTCTATCTACACAGAAAGGAGTCGTCACATATGGCTAACCTAAATATCCGCGTCGATGACGCATGGAGAAAAACGGCGGCACAGTACACGAACCGATTGAGGTGGAGGCACTTTAGATGGAAAAACTGATTGTACTTGGCACAGGAAATGCCCAGGCCGTCCACTGTTACAATACATGCTTTGCCATGAAGAACGGTGAAGAATATTTTCTCACTGACGCCGGGGGCGGGAACGGGGTACTGCTGGCTCTTGAGAAACAGAAAATCCCGCTTGAGAAGATCCATCATATCTTTGTCACACACGCCCACAACGATCACATTCTCGGTATGGTCTGGATCATCCGGATGATTGCCACCAGTATGAATAAAGGAAGCTACGAAGGCGCGCTGCATATCTACTGCCATCACGAGCTGGTGGATATCATCAAGACGCTCTCCTGCCTGACCATCGGGAAGAAATTTACGGCGCATTTTGACAGACGTATCCTGTGCCACGTTGTGGAAAGCGGAGACGAAAGAGAGATTCTCGGAGACCGCTTTACATTTTTTGACATTGGTTCCACGAAGGAAAAGCAGTTCGGCTACCGCATACAGATGAATAATGGCATTGCCCTTGCCTTTCCGGGTGACGAGCCGTACCATGAAGCTCTGCTGCCCTACATAGAGGGCGCGCAATGGCTGCTCCATGAAGCTTTCTGTCTGTACAGTCAGAAGGAACGCTTCAAACCCTACGAAAAACACCACAGTACGGTCATGGATGCCTGCAGGCTGGCAGAAGAACTGCACATCCCCAATCTGGTACTCTGGCATACGGAGGATAAGGACCTGCCCCACCGGAAGGCCAACTATACCGCCGAAGGACGGGAGTTCTATCACGGAAAACTGTATGTGCCGGAGGACGGAGAAGCTCTGTTCTTTTAAATAGGTTTAAAAAGCGAATCTATTGCACATTACAGGTGGAAAATTTTCTTTGGCGGATGCTGTTTCAGCCGCTCTGCCGCTTTTTGCCGCAACGTCTCCCGCTGGGGATAAAGCACATAATTGACAAGATATTGGTCATCATCAAGCAAATGCTCATCCCACACATCCTCATCGTTCCAAGAACCCATGTAAATCACATGGCCATCTTTTATCAGGCAGTGCAAACCCTCGTCTTCCTGCCAGTCGCAGCCGCCGCTTAAGTTCAGCACAGGGATCTCCGGATCCATGGGCGGCTTAATATCCAGGCTGCCAAATTCCATATAGCGGAGGACTTCCAAGGAATCTTGGATATGCTGGATACCCTCGTCCAGCAGTTCTCCCTTGCTCGTGGATTCCAACTCATCCTGAAGGTAGTACAAAGCATATTGGCAGATTTCCCTGACCTGAGCTTCATCTACCTGCGCCAGCCACCGAATGGACTGGGCAGCGTACTTTGCCGTAACACCCTTATCGCAGACCACTTCAATTTGTTTGTGGAAGTAAGGAAATTCTACATAGCCGGTCATTCGGTCAAACTCATCTAACCCGGCATTTATTAAAATGTCCTCAAAGCGTAATTCTGACATATGCGGTTTCTCCAATCTAATTACAAATTTGCCTTTTCACTCTTTTATATTACCATGAAACATCAGGAAAGTCATTTCCTTTCAAATTTTTGCATTATTGGCTTAATGCGTATCATAATTTAATATTCCAAGCGAATCGCCAATATGTCAAACGTCAGAAAGCAACTAAACTTTTTATTTATTTTATGCATATTGTTTTTGCTATCTCAAATGATATACTAATTACAATCCACTATGAAAGAAAGGAGCCCTGTCCATGGCATCAGCATTAGCACAACTGAAAACCTATACCATCGACGACATCTATAACCTCCCGGAAGGACAGCGGGCAGAACTGATCGACGGCCAGATCTATAACATGGCGCCGCCAAAGAGGATACACCAAAGAATTGTCAGCCAGCTTACGAAGCTTATCGGTCAATATATTGATAACAATCATGGTTCCTGCGAAGTCTACCCCGCCCCTTTCGCCGTATTCTTAAATAAAGACGACAAAAACTATGTGGAACCGGATATCTCTGTCATCTGCGATAAAGACAAGCTGGATGACCTGGGCTGTAACGGCGCACCGGACTGGGTCATTGAGATTATCTCACCGTCTACCCAGCACATGGATTATGGGATTAAGCTGTTCAAATACCGCGCCGCAGGCGTAAGAGAGTATTGGATCGTAAATCCAATCACCCAGACGGTAAATGTCTACGATTTTGAACAAGAAGAAGGAACCTGTCAGTACAGTTTTTGTGATCCTGTTCCTGTATGTATCTATCCAGAACTGGTGATACAAATGGCAGAGCTGCTTAAATAAGCAACAAAAAACCGACGGACATGACCAATTTTTGTCATACCATCGGTTTTAATATTTTCTTATCCTTCCATCGACAACAGAATCCTGTCATTATCCAGACTCTTGCCCGCGCCGCTCCGGAAGCGTTCCAGCAGATCAGATACGCTCATATCCTCCCGCTCTTTCCCCTGCACATCCAGCACGATTTTGCCGTCGTCCATCATCAGGGTGCGGTTGCCTAGCTCCAGCGCCTGCTGCATATTGTGGGTAACCATCAGGCAGGTGGTGTGGTTCTTCGCAATGATCTTTTTCGTCAATTCCAGCACCTTGTCTGCCGTAGCAGGATCCAGGGCTGCCGTGTGTTCATCCAAAAGCAAAAGCTTCGGAGGCACCATGGTTGCCATCAGAAGCGTAAGCGCCTGGCGCTGCCCGCCGGAGAGAAGTCCCACCGGCTGCTTCATACGATCTTCCAAGCCCATATTAAGCAGGCGGAGCTGTTCTTTGAAAAGTTCTTTGTCCTTTTTGGAAATGCGGCTGAACGGCATCGTCCCTGTGGACGCACGCAAGTACGCCAGCGCCAGATTTTCCTCGATCGTCATATGCGGGGCGGTTCCTTTTAAAGGATCCTGGAACAGCCGCCCGATCACCCGGCTTCTTTTATACTCCTGGGTAAAGGTAATGTCTTCGTTGTCCAGTATAATCCTGCCTTCATCCGCATAGAAGCTTCCGGCTATGGCTCCGAACATGGTAGATTTTCCGGCTCCGTTAGAACCGATCACTGTGGCAAAATCTCCCGGCGCAAGATGGAGAGACAAACTACGGATCGCGCATTTTTCATTGACTGTCCCGGGATTAAACGTCTTTTTTATATTCTCAAGCTTCAGCATGTCAGCGTCCTCCTTTTTGCTGCGCGCCCATCCTCCGTTTCTGGAAAGCGCCCCACTCTTTTAAAGCAGGAGAAGCAATGGCAAGCGCCACTACCACCGCCGTCACCAGTTTCAGACATTCGATCGGAACGACAGAAGTTTTTAAAATGACGGCATATATAAAGCGGTAGATAATACTTCCCGCCACGGCAGCGGCTGCATTTACCGCTATACTGCGGCGTCCGATGACCGTCTCTCCTATGATCAGGCAGGCAAGGCCGATAACCACGATTCCTGTGCCGCTGTTGATATCCGCCGACTTCTGGTACTGCCCTACCACCGCGCCGGACAGGGCGGTCAGCGCGTTGGATACGCACAGGCCTACCGTGACTGTAAATATCGGATTGACGGAAGAAGCCCGTACCATATCCGTATTATCTCCTGTGGCGCGTATGCTAAGGCCCAGCCTGGTTCCTAAAAACCATACCAGCAAAATGCCCGCCAAAACAGTAATTCCCGCTGCCAGTATCAACTTATACCAGCTTCCGCCGATACCTGTATCTCTCAACATGGTAAAAAGCGTCGCTTGCTTTAAAAGACTTACATTGGAACTCCAACCCATGACCATCAGATTCACTGTATACAG
>CAJUMT010000192.1 GCA_910587495.1 uncultured Lachnospiraceae bacterium
TTCCTGCTTCTCTTGTTTTCACAAGATCTATGACCCGCTGGTTAGAACTTCCTCTGTAAGGAAGCGTAAGGTCTCTTTGTTCCAATATAAAAGGCCCGTCCACCAGAATATCCGCCAGCGTAAGAAGCCCATGGACATACGGGTCTTCCATTTTTTGCAGCTGTTCTAGCAGATAGCCTGTATAGACCATCAGATTCCTGCCATACTCCTTTACCGCCCGGGCAACCGGCAGAAGCGCATGTGCCTGACAAAAAGGTTCTCCTCCTGAAAATGTCACTCCTGACAAAAGAGGATTTTCCCGAATCTGTTTTAAAATCTGTTCTGTATCTGCTTCCTTTCCTGCCGCAAAATCATGTGTCTGAGGATTATGGCATCCCGCACAATGGTGCGGGCACCCCTGCGTAAAAATCACATATCGGATGCCCGGACCGTCTACAATCGAATCCTGTACAATTCCCGCAATCCGCAGAGGTTCAGGATAAACTGTGTTTGACACGGTCTTTCTCCTCCGCGCGCTTCGCATTATTAAACCGATCCGTCGTCCCCACCAAATATCCGGTGATCCGTCTGATCCTGTCAAAGTTCACATCTTCTCCGACTTTTCCGTCTTTTGGTAATACCTTTCCTGCCATTTTTCTGCCTCCTGTTGTTTTTTTATTATTTAATGATTCGCATCCATATATACCGGCACATCCGGATATTTCTTTCTTAATTCATTCAACTTCTCAATCGGCACAGCCTCGCCTTCCCGGCGTCCGCACCTGGGACATATCTCGTCAATCACACCTGTATAGCCGCAGACCGGGTCCCGGTCCACCGGATGGTTCACCGAACCGTACCCGATGCCGCTCTCTTTCATGCATCGGATAATTGCCTCAAACGCCTCTGGATTTTTCGCTGTATCCCCATCCAGCTCCACATAGCTGATATGCCCGGCGTTGGTCAGCGCATGATAGGGCGCCTCTGTCCGAATCTTCTGAAACGCATTGATAGGATAATACACCGGCACATGAAACGAATTGGTATAGTATTCTCTGTCCGTCACTCCCGGAATTTTCCCAAAACGCTTCTGGTCCATCCGCACAAACCTGCCTGACAGTCCTTCTGCGGGGGTAGCCAGCAATGCAAAATTAAGTCCTGTCTTTTCCGTCTCTTTATCCAGATACTCCCGCATATGGGAGATAATCTCAAGCCCCAGTTTCTGACTCTCTTCGCTCTCTCCATGATGCTTCCCGGTCAGCGCTTTTAGCGTCTCCGCCAATCCGATAAAGCCGACACTCAATGTCCCGTTTTTAAGAATCTCTCCCACCTGGTCGCCGATATTTAATTCCTCAGATCCGATCCAGATCCCCTGTCCCATCAGAAACGGATAATTTTTCACGGTTTTTTTCTTCTGAATCCCAAACCGATGTAAAAGCTGCCGGCAGCAAAGTTCCAGACGCTTGTCCAGATCCGTGTAAAACTTGTCCAAATCTCCTTTGGCTAGGATTCCAAGCCTCGGAAGGTTGATGGAAGTAAAACTTAAATTTCCCCTTCCGCAGGTCACTTCTTTCGTCTTGTCATAATGATTGCCCATCACCCGGGTACGGCATCCCATATAGGCGATCTCCGTATCGTAATCGCCCTCTTTATAGTAAGCCAGATTAAACGGAGCGTCTATAAAGCTGAAATTAGGAAACAGCCTTTTCGCCGACACTTTGACAGCCAACCGGAACAGGTCATAATTAGGATCTTCCGGATTATAGTTGATTCCTTCTTTTACTTTAAAAATCTGCACCGGAAAGATAGCAGTCTCGCCGTTCCCAAGCCCTACATCGGTCACTTTCAGAAGGTTTCTGATTGCCATCCGCGCTTCCGGGGAAGTACAGGTTCCGTAATTAATTGAACTGAAAGGCACCTGTGCGCCCGCCCTGGAATTCATGGTGTTCAAATTATGAATCAAAGACTCCATCGCCTGATAAGTTGCAAGATCCGTCTCTTTCAACGCGATGCGAATGGAAGTTTTGTGGCATCTTCGAATACTTTCTTCCTCCGGCGAAATTCCGAGCCACCGGCTGCCCTGCTCTAAAAGCCATTTCACCAGGTCTTCTTCATAACTGTCTATGTTTTCCATGTTGATACGCTCCGGCATAGCATTTTTCAAGGCGCAACGAAACTCGTCTTCCAAAGCCTTTTCACAATTATATTCCAGCCAGAAATATCTCTGCACCGCATCATAGTATTCTTTGCGGAAGGTACACGCCACACCCTCTGCCATGGCATAATCGAAATTAGGGACAGACTGCCCGCCATGCATCTCATTTTGGTTCGCCTGGATCGCGATACAGGCGAGAGCCGCATAGCTTATAATGGATTTGGGCTGACGTATATAACCGTGTCCGGTAGAAAACCCGTCTTTAAACAATTTGATCAAATCGATCTGACAGCAAGTCTCCGTCAGCATATAAAAATCCTTGTCATGGATATGGATATCGCCGTTGATATGCGCCGCCGCGATGTCTTTGGGGAGAATATAATTGTCTACGAAATAATTCGCTCCCTCAGAACCGTATTTCAGCATAGTGCCCATAGAGGTATCTGCGTCGATATTGGCATTCTCTCTTTTAATATCCGCATCCGCCGCGCTGGTAAAGGTCAGTTCCCTGTATATGTTCATCAAATCCGTCTCAGACTTGCGGATCTTTGTATGCTCCGCCCGGTAAAGGATATATGCCTTCGCCGTCTTGGCAAATCCGTTCTCGATGAGCTTCTCTTCCACCAGATCCTGCACCTCTTCAACCGTTGGCACCTGTCCTTCCGGAATGGCGTCCACCACCGCATCCGAAAGCTGTTCAAACTGGTACGGCGCAATGGCTTCTACCCTTGCCGCATCGTTGGCCTTCCGGATCGCATCCCGTATTTTTTTTACATCGAAGGGCACCGGCATACCGTTACGTTTTCTGATAGTAGCCGGGCATACAATGGCGTTCCCCCTCATTTCCTTCCCTCCAAAACTATATGTGGTATTTTTTCTTTTTGTCTGCGCTAAATATAGTACCACTTAACAAAAAAAGATGCAAGGATGTTTTTAGAGAACTGTAGGTTGCTTTGCACCAAAAGCCCTGCATATCCTACAATGTATCGGCAAAAAAATCTTTATACCCTTCTCCGTAGATCTCATTGGCACTGGTGATAATCATAAAAGCCGAAGGATCCGTATCTTTTGCAATCTCCTCCACCCGTGGGCTTAACTGCTTACGGACAACACAAAAAATAATTTCTTTTTCTTTTTTTGTCCAGCCGCCCCGGCCATGCAGCCAGGTAATCCCCACTTCCAGATCTTTTAAAAGCTTTTTACCGATCTCCTCCGGAAACTCTGTTATGATATAAATCATCCTTGCCTCATCCCCGCCGTAGAGAATATAGTCTAATGTCCGACCGCTGATCAGCACCGCCATCAGTGCATACAGAGCAATATTTAAGTCTTTAAAAATAAAACCTGAGACAGCGACGATCGTCATATCCGCACATTGAAACAAAAAACCGGTCTTTAAATGCCTGTATTTTTTCCGAATGATCTTAATAATAATATCCATGCCTCCGGTGGTGGCCCCTGTCCTGAATACCATGCCAATTCCGCAGGCAATCATCACACCTCCTGCCAACGCCGCTAAAAGCGGATCGTCCGTCAAGGCATTGTATCCGGACAAAAGATTGGTAAAAACCGAAGACATGACGACGGCGTAGGCAGTTTTTATGATAAAGCGCCAGCCAAATACCCATGTGCCGATCAGGACAATGGGAACATTCAGCAGGAAATAAAGAGTACCTGTCTCAATACCGCTTAAGCGGTTCAGGATCACAGCGATACCTGTGACCCCGCCCGGCGCCAGATTATTAGGATCCAAAAACAGACTGATACCTGCCGCATAGACTAGAGAAGCCCCTGTGATCACCAATAAATCCCGTATTGTACGCAACCATGTCTTTCTTTCCATATCCGCTCCTATTTTAGTTTTGCAACTATAGTTCCCATATAATAAAATCCCATGCATTCGTCCAGGCGTACGCGCACCAGTTTGCCTAGAAGGGAGTGGTCGCCTTTAAAATGTACCACATGATTGTTCCCCAATCTTCCTGTCATATAGCCTTCACGCTTGTTAGGTTCTTCCACCAGTACAGTATGCGTTTCGCCGGTAAAGCGTTCTGCTCTTTCTTTTGAAATGTCCTGCACTTCTTTTAGAAGCCGGTCAAAGCGGTCTTTGACCACATCTTCCGGTATCTGGTTTTCCATGGCAGCCGCAGGTGTACCGGTGCGTTTGCTGTAGATAAAGGTAAACGCGCTGTCATAGCGGACTTTCCATACCACTTCAAGCGTCTCCTGAAAGTCTTCTTCCGTCTCCCCCGGAAAGCCTACAATGATGTCCGTCGTCAGCGCAATATCCGGTATCGCTCTGCGGATTTTCTCTGCCAAAGCGATATATTGTTCCTTTGTATACTTTCGGTTCATGGCCTTTAATATCTGTGTGCTTCCAGACTGCAAAGGCAGATGCAGATGCCTGCAGATCTTTTTTGATTTTGCCATTACTTCGATCAGCTCGTCCGACAGATCCTTAGGATGCGAAGTCATAAAACGGATACGCGCAAGCCCTTCTATTTTTTCTATTTCCTGAAGAAGCGACGCAAAGCTTACAGGGTGTTCCAGATTTTTTCCATAAGAATTTACATTCTGCCCTAAAAGCATGACCTCCACGACACCGTCTGCCACCAGCTGCCGGATCTCCCGGATGATATCTTCCGGTTCCCGGCTCCGCTCCCGTCCTCTTACATAAGGCACGATACAATAGCTGCAGAAATTGTTGCAGCCGAACATAATATTTACGCCGGATTTAAAAGGGTATTTACGCTCGATGGGCAGATCTTCCACGATCTGATCCGTATCTTTCCATATATCAATCACCATCCGATCCGACGCAAACATTGCCGCAAGAAGCTCCGCGAATTTAAAAATATTGTGCGTCCCGAATATCAGATCTACAAAACGGTAACTTTTTTTTATCTTCTCCACCACTTCCGCTTCCTGCATCATGCAGCCGCAAAGGGCGATCTTTCTGTGGGGATGTTTTCTCTTGTAGCCATGCAGGACGCCCAGACGCCCGTATACCCGCAGGTTGGCGTTCTCCCGGACTGTACAGGTATTATAAATCACAAAGTCTGCATCCTCGCTCTTAGCTTCGACGTAACCGATCTTCTGTAATACCCCTGACAGCTTTTCTGAATCCCGGGCGTTCATCTGACACCCGAAGGTCTGGGTAAAAAATGTAGGACGATGTCCTAACTTCTCTTCGAGTTCTTCTACATACTGGCGACATTTCGCCATATAATAGAACTGTCTGGCAGGTTCTTCTGTTGGCGGCTCTGCAGATATATCTATTTTATCCAAATCAATTTCATTATACATTTCTCTTGACTTTTTTCCCTTTCTATTATATAATCGCCAAAAAGAAGCGGGTTTTTTACCGTACAGCTTTATGGCTCAAGCGGGGTGCTCGTTTCTTTTTATGTTTATAATGTCATACAAATACAGCTTCTTGTTCTCTGAATGTCTTATAACCAACTCTGCATGAAACACATATGATCTGATTTCCTTTTACATCTTTTATAACGCTTATGTTTCTTTCCATAATCCTCCCTTATATGCTGTCTTACTCCCTGAATAATATACCGCCCATTATAGCACAGGTACGAATGAAAATAAAGAACGAAGAACGACTGTTTTTTGACAGTTTCCCTTCGCCTGTGATATATTCATGTTGTTATGAGCGACAACGGACAATATTCCAGAATAATTACCGCTTACATTCCAGATACGGAAACATTTGAAATTGATCTTAAGACCGAAAGAAAGGAAGAAAAAAACATGATTGATTGTTTATCCTGTAAAAGTGGGAAAATGGTTGATTCGACTACCACTTACACCGCTGTATTAGGCAACTGTATTTTAATTATTAAAAATGTACCCTGCGTAAAATGTAAACAGTGCGGTGATGTTCTATATAATATGGATATTCTTGAAAAAATAGACCGTATTGCCGCTATGGCGGAAAAGATGGCCAGTGAAGTTTCCATCGTTGACTATACGAAGGTTGCCTGACCTTTTTCCATGAATTTTAGGGAATAAAGTACCCCATAGCCCGGAATCTAAAAAACGCTTTCAGAGGTGAGAAAGGAACCCTTCTCCCAACACTAAAGCGCATTGAGGAACAATCAGGCCTAAAATTTAATTAGCCCTGATTTCCTCCCAGCACATACGATCAAAGAGGTATTTTCATGAAAAAAGTAGACCGTTATTTTACCCTGCTATCTTCATCTACGAATCTGGAAAAGAAATTGCTATTGATTTTCCTGACTTAAAATGCGCTACCAGCGGCACAAATGATGATGACGCGCTTTTATCGGCGCGTGAACTTCTAGGCTGTGTCCTTAATGGGCTTGAAGAAGATGGAGAAGAAATCCCAACACCCACTCCTTTATCTGAAATTAAAACAAAGGAAAATGAACGGGCAGTTCTGATCGATGTCTACATGCCGTCAGTCCGTCTGGCCAATGTAAACCGTGCAGTAAAGTCCCAGCTCCATCTTGGATAATGAAAACTTACCCATGGGCGATGTCCTCCTTGGGGAGCAGTATATAGATGTGGCTGACCTCC
>CAJUMT010000193.1 GCA_910587495.1 uncultured Lachnospiraceae bacterium
CCATGACAAGCATAATATTAAAACGGTTGATCAAAGAACCATTGCCGTCTGCCGTTTCTTCTGCCCGGGCAGCGGCAGTGCCTGCACAGCACAATACCGCTGTTACAGTTATAATAAATCCTGCCAGGACAGAAATATTTCTGATCCATTTTCTCATGGTCTGCTCACCTCATAAAATTGTAATCTTTTACAGTTTATGCCAGATTCCGACATTTATCTACATGATATACATACTTTGCGGTCTAAACGCATTACTTTGCACTTCTGAAAAAATATCCCCACCCGGCCTCCTATCCCCACAACAGGCAAAGGGTAAATTAGGAAGTGAAACCCGCAAAGTGTGCAGAATGCATTGAATTTTCATTCGAAACTTTATAGAATTTTTGCATAGTTTTACATCTTTACAAATGAGGCAATTTTATGAGCAATCCAAACAGACATGTGAGAAGAAAACGGGATATCGGCAAATTTACAGCCGCTGTGCTGAAACTGCTTGAGCGCTACAAAGACTGCTTTCCGGAAAAATATGCTTTGTTAAAAAATCAGGTCAATCCAAAGACAGAAGATTTATTAAGCTGTCTTATCCTCTTCTTCGCAGAGGATGAACAGGATTCATCTGCCAACTCTTCCTGCTTCATTTCAAATCCGCCCCAGGAGCGTATGAGAGACTTTGCCGTACAGATCGCCCTTCTGCTTATCGCCCATCATAACCGTCTGATGGAATATACAGAATATATGACCTTGTTAAGCCAAAAATATATTGCTTATGGATTTCTAAGCCGCTGGAACCAGGATTCCGGTTTAAGACATTCCCTGCAGAATAATCCGCAGATCCATGTTCTCCTGTATCATGGTCTGCTGAATTTTTATGCCAATTTTTATGGACGTTCCTCTGACCATGAAGAAGCAATCCGTCTGCTCTGTTCCTGCTGTCCGCCTGATGCGCCTCTGAAAATGGATATCAATCAGATTGCTTCCGTGTTATATCTGCATGTTTCCACAGCCGGCACTCCCAACGATCCGGGGTATGCATACCGTGGAATATCTTCCATAGAACAATCCATTGCATACCTGCCGGTTGAAATTGTCATGGCACTGTTACCGCAGTATTCCCTGTATGAGGTTATCCATAATCATGTCTTCAGGCACCAGATCTTTTCCGTTATAGAATTTTCTTCCATAGAGAAGTCACAGAAAGCACAGATAAAATTCCAATACCTGGACGCCGTCCTTCTCATGGACTGTCTCACCAAGCCTCTTCTCGTAAATTTCAAAAAATGGCACCAGAATCTTAACATCTGTTACCCTGAGCCTGATCTGACGCTTGGCGCGCCTGAAATAGCAATATCCAGAAAACCGTACGCATACTGGAACTGTACGGACCATCGTCTCTTTTTAGATAACATGGAAATTATCAGATTTATAAAACAATCGGACCCCTGCATCCGGTTTATTTATAAAACCGAAAGGCATCGAACGCTTCCATTTGTTTACACTGACTGGCAGCTGGAATCTTACTTCTCCAGAGAAACCGAACAATTCATCCAGGAGCTTATAAATGATGAACCGCCTGCATTTACATACAAACAAATGTTATTCTCTCTGCTCCATCTGGAACACTACAGAGGAATCAGCCGGAAAACCATTCACTTTGATCACAGGTTTCTGTATGATCAGAGTTCCTGCACGTTCCATAAAAACACTGCCTGTACCTACCCTGGTTCTCATTTTTATGGAAAATCTGTCTATTCTCTGTCCTGCATCGTAGGAAAAAACGGCACCGGCAAAACCAGTATTGTCGATTTTTTAAGGGAATCATTTTTTAAGCTGCTGAAGCTTCTGGATGACGGTCTGATCATATGTGACAACGGCCGGATCACAGAAGCAGACTGCAAAGCCTATCATATTCTGGATGAGAGTACCCGGTTTACTGTTATTTTTTATCTTGGCGAAACTTCTTATTTCATCACCAATATGAAAGCAGACATACGGGATGCCCGTCCTTTCCTGACCAGTACTTTCAGAAGCGTCAATGAATGCAGTAAGATTGCCTATTTTTCCAATATGCTGCGGATGGATCAGGCAGATCTCTTTTTTGATGAAAAACAGACCGCAAATACTGCCGGGTTCTCCCAGAGCCTCAGCCGGTTTAAACAGGCAGATTATTCAGAAACGGCATGTTTTATAAGAAAGCGCAAATCAATTGAAATGTACCGGTCAGATACCGCCCTTCGGATTCCCAACCGGGAGCTCTGCTATCAGTTTACTTTTTTAAGATATATGAAATCTGCCGATATGGAAAAATGCCTTGATATAAAACGTACCAGTCACTTTTATGTCAAAAGCCCTCTGGGGCAGGCGCAAGGCAATGACTTTACCCTTGAAGATCTGGAAGAACGCAGGAACCGCAAAATGAGCCACCTGGAAAAGAAATATATATTCTTTCCGGATGCTCAGATATACTATCTTTCCTCCGGACAATACTCAAAGTTTTCATTTCTGTCCAGGCTTTACTGGTTTTTCAACGGATATGAAACAGAAATAAAACGTTACCATCAGATCTTCGACACCAATGAATTCCGGAGCGAAGAAGCCCTTCTGTGTGATGAGACTGCACTTATATTTATTGATGAAGGCGAACTGTACTATCATCCGGAATGGCAGCGCCGCTATATACAGACGCTCCTGGAAATCGCCAACAGCAGAAAAGATCATGCCAGAGTACAGATCATCCTCACAACAAATTCTCCGTTTTTAATCTCTGATATTCTGAAGGAAGATATCGTGTACCTGGAAAACGATCAAAGGGAACCACTGTTTGACTATACACTTGGTCAAAACATTCACACATTGCTGAAAGAGAACTTTTTCATGGATTATACAATCGGAGAATATTCCAGAAGGCTGATCAATCTGATCCTGAATGCTCTGAATCAGAAAAAGCCCCGCAACGAAGACGACTTGGAAGAACTGAAGACAACCTATCTGGGCGATCCGGAAGATGTTTATTCTGCACTGAATACACTGATCGGTCAAATTGGCGAACCGGTTTACCGGTATAATCTGGAAAGGCTGCTGGAAAAGTCCCCTTTGATGGACACTCAAAGACAGGCCGCAAAACTGAAAACACAAATTATGCAGCTGACAAAAAAAATGGAAATGTTGGAAAAGAAGGGAAAGAATTGATAAAACTTGAACCATACACTGCTGAATTTGAAGAAGAATACTGGAATACCGTATCAAATTTCATCAAGCCCCATACGCAGGCAGCAATCATGGAAAGCTGCCGCAGGTTTCTTCCCGGATTTTTTCCGGAAGACATGAAAAACCCTTTTCGGGAGCTGGTGCTCCTGCCCTATTCCAGATTAAAAGAAGCACATGCACTGCTGAAAAATACTCATGATTCGCCTAACGCAGCGGAAATGAGAAGAGAATGTTTTTATATGAGAAGAAGCAAAAAGCAGAGAAGAGCCAAATATAACAAATTGTATCAGGCCTACAAAGATATTGCGGACTCCAGAAAAGACGGTGTATCCATGCGCGTCCGCATCGTGAAGAATTCCGGACTGACTGTCTGCCCTTACTGCAATCGGGACTATATCAACTGCCGGGAGCAACATCAGTCCGGAGCACAGCTGGACCACTTTTTCAGCAGGTCCTCTTATCCCATATTTTCTGTGTGCCTGTATAACCTCATTCCTGTATGCGGAAACTGCAATCGGCTGAAAAGCAGCAAAAACGCTCCGTTTGCTTCTCCCTTTGACGATGAAATCGACTGGGAAGACATTACCTTTTCTTACGAGATGGATTCCATTGACTCTGTGCGGATCATTATCACATCCCATGGCCCTGTGAAAACAAATATTTCCGGAATGCACATACAGGAAGCCTATCAGATCCATGATACCGATGTAAAAGAACTTCTGGAACAGCAGAGAATTTATTCCAGAACACAGCAGGAGGAATTAAAAAATGTCCTGCACCATCAGATATCGGACAAGGAGATCAAACAGGCTATCTTTGGACCTCCGATTACTGCAAAAATGATGAGACAAAAATCGCTTGGGAAAATGATGAGTGATCTGCACAAACAGCTGGGAATCTATCCATAAATAAAATAATTTTATATTTTTTTGTTTTTACTGTCATTTTTTCCCTTCTTAATCGTTATATATATAGACATACAAAAGAGGAGATAAAGATTTATGAATGAGATCCACATCATCATCAGCGAAGTTTCTGAGGAGAATCGTAATGATCTGTTAAAACAGCTGGAACATACGATTCAAAATTACGAACCCCGCCCAAAGATCACGGTATCCGAACCAGCTCTCTGGCTCTCCACCAAAAGAGGACATCATCGCCTTTATTATTCCAGATGCCATTATATCGAGACAGATAACCGGCATCTGATCTTCCACTTTGAAAATGAAAATATTCGCATGACCGGCAAGATATCTGAAATACTGAAAAAGCTTCCACAAAACCTTTTCTTTCGGTGCAACAACAGCTATATCGTAAATCTGAAATATATCAGCGATATCACTCCGGAAGGTGACCGCTATAATATCCGGCTCCAGTCCGGCGAGATCATTCCGCTCAGCAGGAGCCGTTATCAGGAATGCCGCACAAATCTTAAGATTCTGGCCTCCTCGGATACCTGATAGCAGTTAAGGCCAAAACCTGTAACAGCAGCCTCCTTCACTTCGCCTGTCATTCTTCTGCGCAAATTTTTTACCGGTTTTTCTGCTAAATCCGCACATCCGGCAGCATCTGCGTTATCTTATCAATAAGGTATAAGATAACATGTATAAACATATGAAAGAACTCAGAAAAAGCAAAAAAATGAAGCAGCGACAGCTGGCAGAATATCTGAACTGCAGTCAGAAAACCGTCAGTGATTATGAAAATGGGAAGACTCGTATCCCGCCGAATGTGCTGATTGAACTTTCCAGACTTTATGAAGCCAACATTGACTATCTGTTGGATCTGACAGAGGAAAAGGCGCTTTATCCCCAGGTCGATCCATAGGTTCGCCCATTGTCTGCTGCCGCCATTGGAAACAATATTTTTACCGGTATTTCTGCTGAAACCGTATACGTCTTACATTTCTGCGTTATTCTATAACAGGGGTGTAAAACAATATGTACAGGCACATAAGAGATCTTCGGGAAGACAATGATCTGAAGCAATGGCAGCTTGCAAGATACCTGAGATGCAGTCAAAGATCCTACAGCGATTATGAAAATGGCAGGACGAGTATACCACCACGTATTTTGATTGAACTTTCCAGACTTTACGGAACAAGTGTTGACTATCTGCTGGGACTGACAAATCAAAAGGAGCCCCATCCCAGATGCCTGGAAGAACAGCAAAAGCCATGGAAGCCTGTACTTTCGTCTGTGAAAGATCAGTAGATTTGTTTCAGTAAGTGTGTTTCGGCGGAAAATTTCAGCGGTTTTTCCGCTAAAACCATACATTTCATGATATTATACGTTATCTTATCAATGAGGTAGGATAACCATGTATGAACATATGAGAAAACTGCGAAAAGAAAGAAAACTGAGACAATGGCAGCTGGCAGAATATCTGAAATGCAGTCAGAGAACTTTCAGTGATTATGAAAGCGGAAAGACACGTATTCCGCCGGACGTGCTGATTGAACTTTCTATATTTTATGATACGAGCGCAGACTATCTGCTGGATTTGACAGATGAGAGGAAACCACATCCCAGGAGCAGGAGGAAAAGGAAGAAGCCGTGGGAGTGACGGAGTGCGGAAAAACAAAGATTAGAGACTGCGGGAACCGGCTGCATACCTGAACTGCAGCCGCAGAACGGTCGGTGATTATGAGGATCTGACATTTGTCATGTTCGCCAGATTCTGCGCCTTGATATAGAAAAACAGAAAATATAATGAATCTGTTATATTTTGAAATTCAGAGAAAGGTATAAGCGTAATGACAGAAACGATAATAGCAATGTTAATAACAATAGCATTTTTGGCACCACATGCAACAACGGAAAACAACATGACTTTGCAGCTTGTGCAGGATACAACGGCACAATTTACAGAAGCAGCCATACCGAAACCCACCCAATATGAAACATCGGAATCGGTCCAGGAGGAAACACCGCCCCTAGTCCAGGAACCCACTCAGAATACGACATCAGAAGTACCGGCATCTTCGAATTCTGAACAGTTACCTGCTAATTTTACGGAATGGGTACCCTATAACACTTCCGATATGGAAACACTGGAGCAAAATCTTGCTAATGGTAATGTAATATATTATAATGGTCAGTATTGGGCATCCCCCAAATATACCAATATGCTTACAAATGAAATAATCGTTTATCAACATGACATCTCGCAGGATATGTAAAATACCGATTCCGTGATGATCGAAAATGCCATCGACAGGTTAAAAAAACAAGCTCATATGCATCAAATGAATGTCTTGATGCATATGAGCTTGTTTATGGCTCTGTGCGCTTTGTGATCTGTATGGAAGAAAAGACATACCACTGTCAGCGATAGAAGGGAGTGTCTGCCCATGTGTCCAGGTGACAGCAGAAAACAGGAAGAACAGCAGTTCAAAGTAATTATCTCAAAACCGAAAATACAGAAACGGACTGAATCCACTTCCCATCATATAAGATATCAGATCGGAAGAGC
>CAJUMT010000194.1 GCA_910587495.1 uncultured Lachnospiraceae bacterium
TATCATAATCTCCATGATTTACAACATAATCAATATGACCATCAAATTCAATCTGCTGTCCTTTATATTTTTGCGCAAACTCTGTAAAAAGTGGACTGAATTCTCCTTTAGTTGCTAATACCTCCGCAAAGTCTTCATTATTTTCTACAGTTAAAATCACTTCTTCTAATTCCGCTTCTGATGCTGGATCTGGCTGTAATTCTGGTTCTTTTGTTTTTTCTGAATTTTCTTGCACCTCATCTGGATTATCTATCTTCTTTTCTGGAATTTCCACGGTTTTCTCAGGAATATCCGCCGTATCTTCAGAAGGTATCTCTTTTTCATCTGAACTTTCAACCGATTTTTCAGGAAATGTATGGTAAGTAATAATAACTGTAGCGTCAGAAGAATATTTAGCCCCTGAACTGAAAATAGTATTTCCATCTATTGATATTTTCTCAACTTCCCCATCCTTTGTCAACCAGCCGATAACCAAATCATCCAACACTTCAACATTAATATTTGTAAAACCAATTATTTCCAATTCATTTATTACCTCTTGGTAATTGCGCCCTTCATAATCACTGGATGATGCAGGCATTTCTATTCTGTTATCAGGCTTTCCACCAGATTCATGGCTGCATCCATTTAACGTCAAAAAGACAAATGCTATTATGCACAAAAATCTAATCCGTTTTATCATTGATCTTCCCCCACATAATTCTCAAAAAATTTTCTGTAGTATTTTTGCATTTTCAACTATTAATCATTTATACTTTACTATTTTTAAACTTATAAGTCAATATTTATCAACCAATAGTTCCCTTATTATTTTCTGAAACCCTCCTTATAATACTATAAGGCGGTGATATTATGATTGATTATACACGAATCGGGCAGCGGATTGCAGCGCACAGGAAAGGCAGATGTATCACACAGGAACAGATGGCTGAACATCTGGATGTTTCTATTGCTTTTATCAGTAAGATCGAACGGGGGCGGACGCAGCTTAGTCTTGAACGCCTTGTTCAAATCTGCCATTTTCTGGGTCTGTCCCCGGACGAACTACTCTCTCAAGACAAGCCTGCTTCCGATTCTTACATGCAGACAGAATTGTTTTCTCTGTTAGAGCAATGCCCCCATGAACTCCTTCCTGTCATCAAAGCGATGATCGAAGATATTCTCCGCTATTATCCCAGACAAACTTAATGCCGGCATATCTCTATGTCGGCATCATAGCATATTGGATTTACGATTTGGTATGCAGACAGCATACATTCATATTTTTTAGGTGAAAATATTTGTGTATCGCTATATGTTTACCTTGATATATTGTGTATCGTTGTGTATAATATTTATATAAGGAGGGACACAATGAACCCACGGAACACGGCGATCAAGGACTTAAACAATAGTGGCTATCAGTTCAAACGGAGTGGAGGAAATCACGATATTTATTACAATCCACAAACAAAGTATTCCATTCCCCTGAAGCGCGGCCATTTCGATGAAGATGATCTCCGCTACATCCGCAAGGAAATCAAACAAGGCGGGAGGTAAATCTTTCTATCGCCAACAAAAGGAGGCTGAATCATGAAATATATCTATACCGCAACATTCGTACCGAATGAGGACGAAACCAAATATTACTGCAAAGTACCTGATCTTCCCGGATGCATCACCACCGGAAGCAGTATTGATGATGCCATTGAGATGATCACCGATGCCGCCAGCGGATGGCTCGTTGTGGCAGAGGATGAAGGAAATGAGATACCGACTCCTACTCCTCAGCATAAACTGAATATTCCCAAAAATGCCATTTGCTCCATCATCCGCATTGATACATTCGCATACAGAGCAGCAACCGATACCAGGTCTGTCCGTAAAAATGTCTCGCTTCCTGCATGGATGGCTCTCCTGGCAGAAAAGCGAGGGGTGAACTGCTCCCAGGTTCTCCAGGATGGACTTATGCAGCTGCTTAATGCCGGTCATGCAAGATGAGTCTTTTCTGCTTTCATTTATATAAAGCCATTTTTTCCAAACAACTCTATCACTTTATAAATAATAAAATAAGTGTCTCCATCATAAAACATATTGCAAGAAACACAGCCACTCCCATCCACCTGACGATCCTGCTTTTGCTGCCGCCAAAAGGTATATGGGTTTTCCTCCCGCTGTAGTTGTCAAACCAAGTCAATGCTAAGAGAACCGCCGCGTAAACCACAAAATTCCTTATGACTTTTTTTAATGCATCTGCCCTGTGATCCGAAAAAATGACTGCCCTGGCACAGAAAACCACATACAGATACCCCCACGCTCCGACAAGCATTCTCCACAGTTTCCTGCTGCGGAATCCCGGCGGCGGGAACAGTTTCTTTACCCATTTCTGTTTACTTTCTTCTGGGTACAGAAGCGTTCTTATCTCGGCTTCTACTTCCTGTATCTTTTGATAGCGTTTCTCCGAATCCATATAGGTGCATTTTCGGATTATCTTTCCGGCCTTGCCGTCATAGGGGCAGCTTGTATACGGCTGCCCGGTCAGCATATAGTTCATCATAACGCCCAGGGAATAGATATCCGTCCGCGCATCTGTCTGGGCGAACCCGAACTGTTCAGGCGCCGCGTATCCTGCCGTTCCGATCAGCATCGTATCCTGCGCCATACCTTCTGCAAAATAACGGGCGGCGTTATAATCAATCAGCTTTATGACTCCATCCTCCGTAATCATCACATTGGACAATTTGATATCTCTGTGAATGATGGGCGGGGTCTGGCCGTGCAGGCATCTAAGCGCCTCACAAAGCTGAAGGACAATCTCAAGGACTTCCTTTTCCGTAAATTTCTCCCCCCGCTCCATCCTCTCCTGCAAAGTCTCTCCGCCTACATATTCCTCGATCACATACAGCCTGCCGTCCTGCTCTTTTACGTCATACACTCTGGGAATATGCACATTCCTGATGGTTTTCAGATATTCGTACACCTGCAGATTGTAGATTTTCAGGCACTTCCTTACATACATTTTTTTATTTTCCCTGTTAAGAACCAGGCAAACTTCATTCTGGCATCTAAGCCGGGTAATTTCCTCGTACTGCTCCCATACGCCATCCATTTGCTTAATCTCCCTCTTGCTTTGATCCGTTTTCTACTGTAACATAAAAGCAGGAAAAGGAAAAGAGGTACAATTTTTATGACTAATGATAAAACCACCGGTGAACTTTTGAGCGTCCTGCATGATACGCATTCTGCCGCTTCCCTTAAAGCTTACAGAGAACAGCATACGGTTCCGGAAGACGCGCTTACTTTTGCCGCCGAGTTTTCCAGGCTCTTGGAGCGGTATCAGCTTTCCAAAGCTGAAATCATCCGCAGATCCTCCCTGGACCGCACCTATGCATACCAGCTTTTCAACGGCACCCGTACGCCCGGAAGGGATAAGGTCATCCTTCTCTCCATCGCCGCCGGGCTGTCCCTTAAGGAAACCCAGCGTCTTCTGACCCGCACCTGTGAAGGCATCCTCTACGCCCGCTCTTCCAGAGATTCCATCATTATCTACTGCATCGAACACGGACTGGATCTTTTTTGCACCAATGAAATGCTGGAAGACGCAGACGAGGAAATATTAAAGTAGTTTATTGATTTTTCTTATCATTTTATAGTTGAATTTACCGGATAAATCCCTTATACTTAGGTGTATATGTACTACATATACAAAAAAACAGACAAAGGAGAACGAAAATGAAGAAACTGACAGTTAAAAAAGGCGGAGAATGTATGGCTTGTCTGGCATGCGCACAGGCGTGCTCCATGGCATTCTACAAAGTAAATGATCCAACCAGATCCTGCATCCAGATCGGCGAGAAAAACGGCGCTCCGAAGCCTTCTGTCTGCGCACAGTGCGGCAAATGTGCAAAGGCCTGTGAAGCAGGCGCGATCAAGCAGAACGCAAAAGGCACCTACACCATCGATAAGAAACTCTGTACCGGCTGCGGCAAATGCGTGGAGGTATGTCCGTTCCAGGTTATGGTCAAAGCAGAAGATTCACCGGTTACCAGCAAATGTATCGCGTGCGGCATCTGCGTAAAGGCCTGTCCTATGGAGATCTTGGAGATCGTGGAAAAATAAAGAAACCAAAAGGAGGAGTCGCCGCTCCTCCTTAACTTTCGCCCTTTTCATCCAGCCTTAAGATTCTTGTACATACATTCTCAAGCAAAGGCATACTGTGGCTGACCGCCAGAAGCCCGATCTGCCTCCTGTCTGCCTCTTCGATCAGGAAACTCCATATTTGACTCTGGGTAATTAAGTCCAGCATGGTGCTGATCTCATCTGCCAAGATGAATTTTGTCCGTTTTCCCAGCGCCCGTGCGATACAAAACCGCTGCATTTCCCCGCCGGATATTTCTGCAGGAAAACGGTTCAGCCAGTCTTCTTCTATGCCCAGTCCCCGTATGATATAATCTTCAATCCCGTCGCCTTCTTTTAATACTTCCCGCATCCGAAGACGGGGATTGACCACCTGCTCCGGGTGCTGCCAGATCATCTGCACCGGGCAGTATCCTTTATAGGAATTCAAAGGCTGTCCGTCCAAGTATACTTCCCCCCGATCCGGCTTCTCATAACCTGATAAAATCTTACAAAAAGTCGTTTTTCCGAACCCGCTGGGAGCCGCGATGCCTACCCGCTCATGGTTTTCAATGGCAAGACTAAAATCATCTAAAATCTGCCTTGACTCCTTCCCATAGCGAAATGAAATGTTTTTTGCTTCCAGTACCATACTATTTTCCTTCCCCAGATCTATTCTGCACGAATACAGCGGACGCGCCCGCCCCGCACGTTTCGATAGGGGATTTCTCCTTTACATCCATCTATGCACAGCTCACAGCGGGGACTAAAAGGACACCCTTCGGGCAGTTCTTTTACATATGGCTGCGTCCCTTTTATAAACTGAAACCCATTTTGCGGCAGCGCTCTGAAAAGTGCTCTGGAGTAGGGATGCCGAAGCGTCTCTTCCGATCCAAAATCCGCCACATCCGCGTCTTCCACCGTCGTACCTGCGTAAAACACAACTACCCGGTCGGCAACCTCCAGGGCCTGTTCAAGATCGTGGGTGATCAAAAGTACCCCCGCGCCCTGATCCGCCAGTTCTCTGAAATGGCTCATCACCCGGCGAACCATATCCATATGAAGCCCCGGCGTCGGCTCGTCTGCGATCACCAGCCTAGGATTTCCCATTAGCGCCGTAGATACCAGTACCCGCCGGTTCATACCGCCGGATAATTCAAAAGGATACAGTTCCTGCACTTCCTCTTTCAGATGATACCCCCGAAAGATCTCATTTAGTTTTTCCCTGGACGCTCTGTCTTTTTTCCCTTTTCGTATCTGGGGACCGATCTTCATCAGCGGGTCTAAAAATGCCGTACTCTGGGGCACCAGGACGATCTCATTGCCCCGGAGTGCCTTTTGACGTTCTTTTGTGAGCATCTCCCCATCATACAGAAGTTCTCCTCCCATGGTAGCGTTATAGGGAAGAATACCCAAGATTCCATCGGCCAAAAGGCTCTTTCCCGAACCGCTGGATCCTACCACCGCCACCATCTCGCCTTCATGAATCGTCACGTCAAGATTACGGATGACCGGAAGGCCTGTCTTTGAAAAACCTTTTTCGTATTGCTCAAAGGATACCGAAAAATTCCGGATATCCAGAATAATTTTCTTATCTGTCACGTCTATCACCTGCCGCTTTTATTTATGTGTGCTTCCCGGATCAAGCAGCTTTCTAAGGCTCTCTCCGGCCACATCAAAAAGTACCACCGTAAATACCAGAAGGAGTCCCGGAAATAACGCCAGCCACCACCGGCCCATGGCCAGATATTTCATACTCTCGGACAGGATAATTCCGATGGCTGGCTGTTCCGGAGGCAGTCCGAAGCCTAAAAATGTAATACTGGCTTCGTGGAGAATCGCATGAGGAAAAGTCAGGATAAGTCCCACAAGAAATTGAGGAAACAGATGGGGAAGCATATGTTTCCAGGCAATCTTTAATTTACTCATCCCCAGCTTTTGCGCAGCCTTTATATACAAAGCCTCTTTTAGTTGAAGCACTTCTCCCCGAATGACCCTTGCCAGAGAAGTCCAATGCGTAAGCGCCACGCCTACCACCACGCCTTTGAATCCTTTGCCAAAGGCATAAGATATAAGAATCAGCAATAAGATATGCGGGATTCCCATGACCAGGTCAATGATCCAGGTAATCAAGGCATCCACAGTCTTTCCCATAGTGGCGGCAACCACTCCCAGGGTAAGCGCCAGCACCGAACTGACACAGGCGGCCAGGATACCGATCCGTATGCTCATGGAAAGTCCGGTCAGCGTACGGATGAACATATCTCTTCCCAGCCAGTCCGTGCCGAAAATATAGGCGCCACCAGGTGACAGATCTTTTCTGGAAAAATCCGTTATCAGCGCTTCCTCAGCGTACATATTTCCTATTACAGTAATTAAAACTAAAAATAAAACCGCGGCTCCAAAAAGAACCGTTGTCATCATCCTTCCATTGATCCGCCTCATGCTTTGGCTCCTCCCTTACAGATTCTTGGATCAATGACGCCATACAGGATATTCGCGATCAGATTTCCGCCGAACACAAACAGGGCGCTGATCACCGTAATGCCCAAAAGCAGCG
>CAJUMT010000195.1 GCA_910587495.1 uncultured Lachnospiraceae bacterium
CGAGCCCTTATAGGGCGGATAACAAACCACCGGCTAAGCCGGTGGTGCTGATTGAAAAATGTCGCAAATAGAAATAAAATAGAGAGTGTAAACTGTACCGGGCAGTTTGCTTTTGAAAGGACTTTCATCAATGAGTATGACAATTAACTTTCCACACATAGGCATCTATCTGGATCATGTTGGGAAATCCATATCTGTTTTTGGGTTCGATATCGCATATTATGGAATTATCATGGGATGTTCGATCCTGCTGGGCCTGTTTTTAGCAGAGAGAGAGGCAAAAAGAACCGGGCAGAATCCTGATATTTATACGGATTTGGTGATTTATGCCATCATCTTTTCTATTATCGGGGCAAGGACATATTATGTGGTTTTCTCATGGGATAATTACAAAGACAACCTGCTTGGCATATTAAATTTGCGGCAAGGCGGTATTGCGATCTATGGTGCAGTTATCGGCGCTGTGGCGACTGTGTATGTATACAGCAGAGTAAAAAAACTCTCTTTTACACTGCTTTTAGACACGGCCTGTGTCGGGCTGGTGGCGGGTCAGATTCTGGGACGCTGGGGTAATTTCTTTAATAGAGAGGCTTTTGGCGGATATACAGACGGCCTGTTTGCCATGCAGCTTCCGGTAAGTGCAGTGCGCGCCAACGAGATTACGGACGAAATGTGGGCGCATGTACAGATGATCGGCCAGGAGCAGTTTATACAGGTGCATCCCACGTTCTTATACGAAGCTTTGTGGAACCTTGGGGTCATCTGCTTTCTGTATTGGTACCGCACTAGAAAAAAATTCCAGGGTGAATTGTTCCTGACTTACCTTTTGGGGTATGGTCTTGGAAGAATTTGGATTGAAGGTCTGCGCACAGACCAGCTTCAGATTGGGAGTACAAATATCCCGGTATCCCAATTATTGGCAGGTGTACTTATTGTTTTTTCCCTGTTCATGATCCTGATGGGCCGAAAAAAAACGGGCGGAGGAAGCTATGAACGGATTAAAAAACATCAAGAAAGCAATTGAAGCACAGAGAGAAAGACTGGACCGTATGGCAAAGCACACGGACGACTTAAGCAAACTTCTGGAAGAATCCAGAAAGATGGATCGCTTGATCGAGAAATATGAAGATCAGGTACAACTGTATATGTGAATGAAAGCAGGGTTGTCATACTAAATATTGTATGGCAGCTCTGTTTTTATAAAGAGAAATATTCAGTTTTCTATTGCATTTTCTTCTAATTCGGGTTATGATAAGAAAAGTAAGTGGAGAAAAGTGGTGTTTTGTGGTTCGAAGACATAGATGGGTGGAGAGCCGAGACACATAAAGAGGGTGTATATCTATGTTCATGGGCGAATACAGACATACGGTAGACCCAAAAGGCAGGCTGATCATCCCTTCTAAGTTCCGTGAACTGTTAGGCAATGAGTTTGTCGTTACACGGGGACTCGACGGCTGCCTCTTTGTATATCCCATGGAAAGCTGGGGAGCTTATGTGGAGGAATTGAAAAAACTTCCGCTTACAGACAAAAACGCCAGGATTTTCACCCGTTTTCTGATTGCAGGTGCAACTATTTGCGAGCTGGACAGGCAGGGACGGATTCTGATTCCGGTGACTTTACGCGAGTTTGCGGATATCAAAAAAGATGTGCTACTGGCTGGCATGCTGGATCACATTGAAATCTGGAACGAGGATCACTGGAAGGAGAATACGGATTTTAGCAATATGGATGCCATTGCTGGTCATTTGAGCGGCCTAAGCGGCAGAGAGTGAGGGAAAAGCATATGGAATTCAGGCATTATTCCGTTCTGCTCAGGGAAACGGTTGAACAGCTTATGATCCGTCCGAAGGGGATTTATGTGGACGGAACTTTGGGCGGAGGAGGACATGCTTTTGAAATATGTAAAAGATTGTCAAACCAAGGGCGGTTCTACGGGATCGATCAGGACGCAGCAGCAATAGAAGCGGCAGGACGCAGGCTAGCTTTTTTCGGAGACCAGGTATGTATCATTCGTAGTAATTACTGCAGGATGGCTGAAGAATTGAAAGCCAGGGGCGTAAAAAGTGTTGACGGGATTGTTCTGGATCTGGGCGTATCTTCTTATCAGTTGGATGAAGCCGAGAGGGGATTTACTTATAGAGAAAACGCTGTTCTTGATATGCGGATGGATCAGCGGCAGGAAAAGAGTGCCAGAGACATTGTTAATGGCTATAGCGAAGCAGACTTATATCGGATCATTCGTGATTATGGTGAAGATAAGTTTGCAAAGAACATCGCCAGACATATTGTGAAACGGCGGGAAGAAAAGATAATAGAAACTACAGGGGAATTGGTAGAGATTATCAAAGAATCGGTTCCCAGGAAGGTACGGATGCAAAAAGGACACCCGGCAAAACAGACTTTTCAGGCGATTCGGATCGAACTGAATCAGGAGTTGGAAGTGCTGGAAAGTTCGCTGGACGATATGATTGACCTTCTGAATCCCAAAGGAAGGATCTGTATTATCACTTTTCATTCGTTAGAAGACAGGATCGTTAAAAACGCATTCCGAAAAAATGAAAACCCATGCACATGCCCGAGTCATTTTCCGATCTGTGTGTGTGGTAAAATTTCCAAAGGAAGGGTTGTGACTAAAAAGCCAATTCTGCCGTCAGAAAAAGAGTTAGAAGAAAACAGCCGTTCTAAAAGCGCTAAACTGCGGGTATTTGAACGTGCGTAAATGATATTATAAAAAGGGAGCTGGTTTATTCATGAGCTTGGAGAGAAGACAGGGGTATATAGGGGGTAACACTGTACACAAGGCTCAACCGCTCGAAAGACCAAACAGGACGCAAAGACCCAAAAAGCGTCCGTCTGCACAGCGTCGCAAGCAAAAAAATATACAGTATGTAAATATTTTTTATACTGTTTTTGTAGTGGCGGCAGCCTGTATGGTATTATGGTCCTGCGTGAACTATTTGCAGCTTCAGGCAGAGCTTACAGGGAGGGTCAAGAGTATTGCGTCTATGGAGATGCAGTTGGAAGAGTTGAAAAAGGAGAACGATGATAATTATACTCGGATCATGACGTCAGTGGATCTAAATTATATTAAGGATGTGGCTGTCAACGAGTTGGGAATGGTCTATGCGGATGAGGATCAGGTCATCATGTATGATGGCGGAACAAAAGATTACGTCAGACAAAATCAGGAGATTCCTGTGGAAGAGGAATCTGTGATTGATCAGATTCTGGGGAAAAAAGAAAGATAGGAGTATGCAGTGGCCAGAAGACGCAGACAATTGACAAAACGGCAGCGGATAACCTTGAAGATGAAACGTAAATTGGCACTATTATTTGTAGTAATAGTGCTGATTTTAGTTGGGATCATTATCCGTTTGGTATACATAAGTAAAGTCAGCGGTGAACAGTATACAAGAAAAGTACTTGCCCAGCAGGATACCAATAGTATTCTGCTTCCGTATAAGCGGGGAGATATTTATGACCGCAACGGTACGGTGCTGGCTACCAGTGAAAAAGTCTATAACCTGATCCTGGACCCGGCTGTGCTGTGGGAGAACCATAACGAGCAGCAACCGGATAAAGACTGCGTGGAGCCTACCTTGCAGGCACTTACAACTTATTTTGAGCTGGACAGGGCAGAGCTTGACGCGCTGATGCAGGAAAAAAAGACCAGTCATTATGTGGTATTGAAAAAGCAGCTTCCTAAGAGCGATGTGGAAGAATTTGAAGAAAAAATGGAGGATAACGAGAATCAAATTCGCGGTGTTTGGCTGGAAGATTCCTATATTCGACGTTATCCTTATGATTCGCTTGCCTGTAATGTCATAGGATATACAGTTTCCGGCAATGTGGGACAGTATGGTATAGAGCAGGAATATACAGATATTCTAAATGGAGAGAATGGCAGAAGCTATAATTATCTGAATGAGGACCTGGAACAGGAAAAATCCATTAATGCAGCTACAGACGGGAACAGTGTTATGTCTACCATTGATGTGACGCTGCAGGAGATCACCGAGCGGGCAATCGCAGAATTTCAGGAAAAATACACTGACGCATATCGGGAAGGCGACGGCAGTTACACGGCAGCGGCTATCATGATGGATCCCAACAACGGCGAAGTGTTAGCCATGGCAGGCAACCGGAAATATGATTTGAACAAGCCTTATGACGTGGTTGCCAACGGTCTGTATTCAGAAGAAGAGGCGGAAGGGCTTTCCGAGGAGGACAGGCTGAACGCATTGAACGAGCTGTGGAGAAATTTTTGTATCAGCGATACCTATGAACCTGGTTCTGTGGCAAAGCCCATCACGATTGCGGCAGCGTTAGAGGCAGGGGTAATTCATGACGGAGACACATTTCTGTGCGATGGAAAGCAGAATGTGGGCGGCAGGGATATCTGGTGCGCCAAGAAGATCGGACATAAGATTATTGATGTGGAAGGAAGTTTGAAATACTCCTGCAATGACGCACTGATGCAGATCGCGGCGAAGTTAGGAGAAGAGAATTTTTCCAACTATCAGCATATGTTTAATTTTGGACTGCGTACGAATATCGATCTTCCGGGTGAGGCCAGAACAGATTCCCTGATCTATTATTATGGGGATAAAGCGCCCAGCGAGAATCTGGTCATGAGAAGTACCGATTTGGCGACCAATTCTTTCGGGCAGAACTATAATGTAACTATGATCCAGATGGCGTCGGCATTTTCCTCCTGTATCAACGGCGGTCATTATTATAAACCCCATGTGGCAAAAAAAATTTTAGACAGCAGCGGAGGAACGGTGAAAAATATAGAGCCGGAGCTTCTACGCACACCCATGTCTTCTAAGACTTCAGCTTTACTTCGGGAGTACCTGCATCAGACTATGTATGGCCCTACAGATGCCAATGGAAACAGCGCCACTGGCAAATCGGCCCGTATTGCAGGTTACGCTATGGGCGGAAAGACTGGCACAGCCGAGATGATTCCCAGGGATAAGGTCAATTATCTGGTTTCGTTTATTGGTTTTGCGCCTGTAGATCATCCGCAGGTCGTTTTATATGTGGTGGTGGATAGGCCAAATGCTGAGAAGCAGTCTACCAGCGCCTTTGCGCAGGAAATCTGGAAAAATATTATGAAAGAAGCCCTACCCTATCTGAATATTTATCCTACGGAAGAAATACCGGAAGATATGCAGGAGGAAGTGGCGGCAGAACAGGCGGCAGCGCAGGAAGCTGAAGAAGAGACAGCAGAAGAGGAAGAACCTGTCGTGGAGGAAGGAAGCCTTGTGGACCCGCAGACAGGAGAAACCGTGCAGATGCCTGATCCTGAAAGTATTGATCCGAATGACGACTCTGTTTTGGGGGATGTGCCGGTGAACGACAATCTATTAAATCCGCCGAAGGGAGATGCACTGTCAGAAGAGCCTCAGGCTAATCCAACTGAATAAATAATGCACGATAGAAAGTACTTCATAAGAACAGAAAAGTTTACATAGATTAGTAAACAAAATGTTTTATGAGGTACTTTATGCATTGCAGGACATTTCATAAAAAGAAAATCGTTATTGTTTTTGCAGCCTGTCTGCTGATGATGTCTGTCCTGGCCGGTCGTCTGGTTTATCTAATGGTCTTTGAGTCGGAATATTATCAGCAGTTGGCGAAGGATCTGCATGAGCGGGAAAGAAGTATTAAAGCAGCCAGGGGCAGGATTATCGATCGCACAGGGACCGTCCTGGCAGACAACAGGACCGTATGTACTATTTCGGTGATTCACAGCCAAATTAAAGATCCCGAAGCAGTCATTCAAATGCTTTGCAAAGAGCTGGGACTTTCCGAAGAAACAGTGCGAAAAAGAGTAGAGAAAGTAAGCTCCATTGAACGGATCAAATCCAATGTAGATAAAGAAGTGGGAGATGCCGTACGGGCTTATCAGTACGAAGGCGTAAAAGTAGATGAGGATTTTAAGCGTTATTATCCTTATGACGAGCTGGCATCAAAAGTCCTTGGTTTTACAGGAAGCGATAACCAGGGGATTATCGGTCTGGAAGTTAAATACGACGAATACATGGAGGGAATACCAGGGACTATACTGACATTGACCGACGCCCGGGGCGTGGAGATTGAGAACGCGAAAGAAGAACGGATGGAGTCTGTTCCGGGCAATGACCTGGTCATAAGCCTGGATTATAATATTCAGTCTTATGCGCAGCAGGAAGCACTGAAAGTTATGGAGGCGAAGGGGGCGGATTATGTATCTATTTTGATTATGAATCCCCAAAACGGGGAGATTTATGCTTGTGTCAATGTGCCGGAATTTAATCTGAATGATCCCTTTACTTTGCATACAGGTGTCAGTACCGATGGTATGACAGAGCAGCAGAAGCAAGATGCTCTAAATCAGATGTGGCGTAACCAGTGCGTCAATGATACATATGAGCCAGGTTCCACATTTAAAATATTTACATCTTCTGCTGCTCTTATGTCGGGAACTTCTTCCATGAGTGATCATTTTTCATGTCCGGGTTTTAAGATTGTAGAAGACAGAAGGATTCGTTGTCATAAAGTGGCAGGGCACGGGGATCAGGATTTTACGCATGCGATGATGAATTCATGCAATCCGTATATTCAATAGTACTGCCGGATTTTACAGGATGAAATAAAATTGAAGCC
>CAJUMT010000196.1:0-2732 GCA_910587495.1 uncultured Lachnospiraceae bacterium
GATACGGCGACCACCGAGATCTACACTCTTTCCCTACACGACGCTCTGCCGATCTCGTGACGCACCACCGCGCCCGCGGCTCTGGCTTTCTCTACCGTACGATCCGAAGAATTATTGTCGTACACATAGATCACCGCTTCCGGCAGGACTTTTTTAAAATCCGTCACTACCTTTTCCACGGTCTTTTCTTCATTATAACATGGAATCAACACAGCTATCTGGTCCAAATCTTCGTCTCCCTTTACAATCCTATGTATTTTCGATATGAATCAATATAGTATAGCATATCCGATTCCATTTTCCAATCCTGTCTTTATTTTCTTTTGGACAATTCGCAGTATTCCCGATGCGTTCCCACATATTTATAAGCAGGGCGAACAATCTTCCCGTTATTCACCACTTCCTCCAGACGGTGCGCGCTCCATCCTGAGATACGGGAAATAGCAAAGATCGGCGTAAAAAGTTCTGTCGGTATGCCCAGCATGGCGTATACAAACCCGCTGTAAAAATCCACATTGGCACAGATCGGTTTGAACAGATGACGTTTTTTCATGATAACTTCCCCAGCCAGCCGCTCTACCCTTTCATATAATTCAAATTCCTTCTGCAGCCCTTTTTCTTCCGATAATTTCCTGGCATATCTTTTAAGAATAACCTCTCTTGGGTCTGATATGGTATAAACCGCGTGTCCCATACCATAAATCAATCCTGCACCATCGAATACTTTTTTATCCAATATGTCTTCCAGATACCTAGAAAGCGTAGCCTCGTCTTCATAATCCGGGCAGTTTTCCTTCAAATCGTCAAACATCTGCTGCACTTTCAGATTAGCTCCGCCATGCCGGGGACCTTTTAAGGATGCGATAGAAGCCGCCGTAGCCGAGTATGTATCCGTTCCTGAGGAAGTCACCACATGGTTCGTAAAGGTAGAATTATTTCCTCCGCCGTGTTCTGCGTGAAGAATGAGCGCCACGTCCAGTACTCTTGCCTCCAACTCTGTAAACTTACCGTCAGGCCTAAGCATCTGCAGGATATTTTCCGCGGTAGACAGTTCCTTGTCCGGAAGACGTATAACCAGCGTCTCATCATAGCGGAAATGACGGAATGCATGATAAGAATATACGGCAATCTGGGGCATCTTGGCAATCAGCTGCAAAGACTGGCGAAGCACATTGGTCACGGACGTATCATCCGGATCTGCATCATAAGAATACAAAGTCAAAATACAGCGTTGAAGCGCATTCATCAAATTGGCGCTGGTGGCTTTCATGATCACATCCCGCACAAACCTGCCGGATAATTCCTGAAGGCTTTTTATAATCTGCACAAAGCTTTTAAGATGCTCTTCGTTGGGCAGCCTGCCAAACAAAAGCAGATAGGTGATCTCCTCAAAGCCATATCTGCGGCCCTCAAAACCGGCGATTAAGTCTTCCACATTATATCCCTGGAAATACAGTTCTCCGTCTGCCGGTATCTTCTTTCCACCTGTCAGACGGTAAGAACACACATCTGAAATTTCTGTCAGTCCGGTCAGGACACCTTTCCCGTTAGAATCACGCAGGCCTCTTTTCACATCATATTCTGTATAAAGATCCTGGTTGATCTCACCGGAAACCATACATTCATCTACCAGCCGATCAAATTGCTCATCCAGCTCTTTGCTAAGTTCCATCATGGATATATCACTCATACCATCACATCCCATCTGTTTTCCTAATTATTGTATACATGTATTCAATTTTCATCCTATTATACAGAAAAACAAGTAGAAATTCAACCACCAAAAAAATTTTATAGAAAATCAGCAAATACAGAAGCGCCTATAACCGTAATAAGCCCTGCTACCGCGATGGACAAACTGCTCATGGCGCCTTCTACATCTCCCATTTCCATGGCCTTCGCCGTTCCGATGGCATGCGCGGAACACCCTATGGCAATCCCTTTAGCAATGGCGTTTTCAATATGGAACAGCTTTAAGACCACATCCGCAATTATATTCCCCAGAATACCCGTAATAATGATCACTGCCACTGTGATTGTGACAATTCCGCCCAGTTCTTCCGACACACCCATGCCAATGGCCGTCGTGATAGATTTAGGAAGCAGCGTTACATACTGCTTGTGGGTAAAACCAAAAAGCAGGGCAAATACCAGGATACTGACAAGACTTGTGAGTACTCCTGATAAGATTCCTCCTGCTATGGCCTTAAAATTGTCGCGCAAAAGCCCGATTTGCTCATACAGCGGTACTGCCAGACAAACCGTAGCCGGCGTCAGCAAATAGTTTAAATATTTGGCGCCTTCATAATAAGATTTATAATCAACCCTTAAAATCGCCAATACGGCCATCACAGCCGCCACAGAAAAAAGAAGCGGATTCAAAATACAAAGCTTCCATTTTTTCTTTAAAAAACTGCCCGCCTCATAAGTCAGGATACTGATGAACACACCGAAAAACACTGAATCACACAATGCTTCTTTCATAACATTTCAGCCCTTCTTTCTTTTGTCCCGGCAAATGATAAACTGGGTCACTGCTCCGCTGATTCCCATCACAAACACTGTAGATACTGCCGTGGCTGTCATTACCTGGATGAAAATACCGCTTAACGCGTCCCAGGATTCCAAAAGCCCCACAGCCGCCGGTATAAACATAAGAGGCATGATCTCGATCAGAAAGACTGCCGTGTCTTTCACCGCTTCCAACGGGATCACTTTAGTCAAAAGTGCCG
>CAJUMT010000196.1:2742-6588 GCA_910587495.1 uncultured Lachnospiraceae bacterium
CGCAAGCAAAAGCAGTAACCCGTAAATGGATGCCGGAACCGGCAAAGGAATCAGGCTTTTCAGTATCTCTCCTAAAAAAGAGAAAAAAAGAATCACTAAAAACTGTCGTATATATCTCATGTCTGTAACTTCCCTTCTCTGTCTGTAACCTCTCAGGCGCTTATCCATATCTTTCCCATGAATAGTCTTTGCGCATACCTCATATTATAAAATTAAGAAATTGTTTTTGGAGGCTCTATGAACAGACCCCATATACATACTACAGGTATCCTTTTTCTGTGCCTGTTTTTAATCCTGGCGGGTATGTACACATTCCGCGGAAATGCCCGTCCTGCCTCTGCCCGCATCTCGGGGAAAAAGCTTCCCATTTACTGTGTGCAGACAGATTCCCCCAAAGTCGCCATCAGTTTTGATGCTGCCTGGGGGAATGAGTGATTATGCTAATATGCCCGACCGGTCCGGATCAATACCTCTTTGCCTCTAAAAGCAAAGCCGTACGCCCGGATCTGCCCCAAAGAAATTCCTTTTGCTGTCAAAAATGACGCATAGCGTTTCGATTTAATCTGCGCAAGCGCAGCCTGCGCCGTATCTTCTAATGTTTTTTCGTCCGCATCCGGATCCTGCACCTTAAATTCCAGGATAAACGCTTTGTCCTTTTTCTGCCGCGGCTCCAATATCACATCATATCTGCCAAACCCGCTTTCTCTGTTGGACGTAATATAATAACACTCAGACATGTCCACCATCAAGCCTAAGACAAATCCATGATAAAACCGTTCAGGCTCGCTTTTTGACGGAACATTTCCGGAATCGAAAAAACTGAAAGTTTCAAACGCCACCTCATTCATGTAATGATTCATCCATTTCACATCATCGCATAGAAGCGCCTTAATAAAATCATTATAAGCCGGAACGGATTCCAGGAACCACCCCTCAATCATCTCTTCAAACATTAAATGAACTTCATGGTTTGTCAAAGCCAATTCATAGGATATCCTGCCATTGCGGGGATTTATCTGAAAATCATTTACCCTCAAATACCCACTGGCAAGAAGAAGGCTCCAAATCCCGCTGTCCTTACGCCCTAACTGTTCAAAGATAACCTGCTCATCCATCCGAATCTCCAGCATTTCCCCGCGCAGGAGATCTTCCATCATCATCTTTATATCTTTATTGCCTCTGCGGATCAGCTGATTGATCAGACCGTTACTGCTGGTATTGGCCCAATAAGCAGAAAAACGCCTTTTATCCAGGTAATTCAGGATGGACCAGGGGTTATAAATTCCATGCTTTTTTCCAAAAACAAAACCGTCATACCAGTCTTTTACCTTCTGGCGTTCCCCATACAGGCTGTACTCTTTTAAGGCCTCCCATACTTCCTCCTGCGTAAACCCGAAACTGTCCTCATACTTCTCCGAAGTTGCAGTCACCACCTCCAGGTTATTCAAGTCCGAAAAAATAGATTCTTTGCTAACCTTGGTGATTCCTGTCATCAGCGCGCGCCCCAAATACGGATTCGTCTTAAACGTGGAGTTAAAAAGACCGCGGATAAATTCCGCCATTTCTTTCCAGTAGCCATATAAATACGCTTCTTGAAGCGGCGTATCATATTCATCCAGAAAAATAAGCGCTTTTCTCCCATAATACCGTGAAAGATAAAGAGACAGCATTTTTAAAGACAAAGAAACAATACTGTTATCCATCTGCGTGGATATCTTGCAAAAATCCTCTTTTTCACTCTCAGACAAAATATCCCCTTCCAATAAAAATCTGTATTTATCAAAAATCATTTTTATAATCTGACAGATTTTTTTCCGCGCGTCAGAAAAGGACGTCTCCTTTACATCAGCAAAACTAAGCATAATTACCGGACAGGTTCCTTGAAGATCGCGATACTTCTCTTCCTTCCATATGGCCAGCCCTTCAAACAATTCACCTTGGTTCTTATATTCAATAGAAAAGAAACACTCCAGCATATTCATATTCAAAGTTTTACCAAATCTTCTGGGGCGGGTAATCAGTGTTACATCATCCTCGTTCTCCCACCACTCTTTTATAAAACTGGTTTTATCGATATAAAAAACATTATTTTTGATCAGTTTTTCAAAACTCTGGATGCCTATCCCTACTATTCTTGCCATATCTCCTCACCTCTCCGAAAAACAGCCGCAATTGCATTATAGCCGCTTTTTACTTGTGTGTAAACGGATAAACGCTACGACGCACAGACAAAACAATAAGTGGCTACCTGTTCTATAAAGGCAACCACTTATTATTTTCTCAATTGCTTTTTTGCACAATGCCCTGTGGCGGGCTTTTCCCATTTCTACAAAAATCTCTATGAAAGGTTGTGCTCTAATGAGGAATTGTGTCAATGCCCTTAGGCGGGCTTATTCCATTTCTACAAAGGAATATCATATGAAATTTATTGAAAACTGCATTGTGTCAATGCCCTTAGGCGGGCTTATTCCATTTCTACGGTATCCCTTAAAAAACCAGCTAAAATCAATGGTTTCAAGACCCGTTTTTAGGGGGTAATTATCAGAATATTCTGAAAAATCAGCTTTTCTGAGCAAAAACGTGCATGTTTACAATTTGTTCATAATTAAGCACGTTTTTATTGTACATGGTATCACACAAAATTGCAAGCAAAAATTCCCGGAGTCCCTGTTCAAGATTTGTGTTGCTGACAGCTCTTTTTCAAAAGTACTTGTCAAAATACCAAAAGCGGGCGGTCACCCTTGAATTGTGACCGCTCGATAAACCGAAATTTGCTTAAAGGTATTGTTAGCTATCAAATACACCCAAAAACTTAAAATAGCCAAAGGTATCATTTTGTACTTCCTTAATTGACCCATCATAAATTACTCTGTCCAAAATGATGATTGCATTATAGGGCCTGTCCAATCCATCAGGATACATTCTTTTTAATGCATCAATGTCAAATATTTCTGCGTCCCTGACAAGCTCATCTATTCTGGCAGTCAAATTTTTCTGCAACACCATAACAGCAAAATCTTCATCATAGGTATTGATACCAAAATCAACACCCATTTCAAACCCTATATAATCATCACCTAAAAGGTCATAATCCTTTTCCCAATATTGCTCAAACAGCTCCTGCGATTTACAAACGCCAACAAAAACTGAACAGCGACTTTCATCCGTGCTATAACTAATGTCTAATTGTTCAACCTTCCTTATATTTTAACCACCTCAAAAACTTTCGATTTGCCGCTCCGATTATATCATGGCACATATTTCCTGCAACCGTTTTCGTGGAATTGCCAAAGTTTCAACTAGCAACACAAATCTTGAACAGGGACTTCCCGGAATTTATATAATACTCTTTCCTATACTGTCAAGATTCACCATATTATTCCCTTTCATTACACATCTGTACTGTCCATCTTTCTTTTAATTGATTTTTCTTAGTCATATTCTTCACAGATATATTTGAAATCCTCAGTCTTTTGCAATGTTGCCAAAGCGTGTTTCCCGATATGTTCCGACATGATTTCTACGGCATATTGGAAATTTTCCGGCGGATAACCCTCGGCGCACCGCACCATGACGATCAGCATCTCATTGTCGCCCTCAATATTTTCAGACGGATAGTTGCCGGAATGGTCGCATGAATCTTCGCAGTGGTATTTCTGTCTTACTGCCTCCATTTGCACTGCAGTGCCAATCACTGCATGGTAATCCATGTTCTCGCTGTCACAGTAATAGTCGATAAAAAGCCTTGCCACAACATCTGTGCATTGTTGGATTTGCCCAATAATAGTATCTGCATTTCGGATAGCAAATCTCCGAATTTTCTCCTTAGCATCTTCCTCGTTTTCA
>CAJUMT010000197.1:0-2102 GCA_910587495.1 uncultured Lachnospiraceae bacterium
GAATGAAAGATCGGATTATATTCTCTGCTCAGATAATACCCCCGAAGCATCGCAAGAAAATCGATAAACACCTGATTATTAGAGGCGCTGTCTACCTCATCAATCATCAGGACGATCGGTTTTCCTGACATCTCGCACAGCTCACTGAACCCTTCAAACATGACGTCCAAAGAAAGATCCCCTTGATCTTTCATAGCAGCCAGCTTTTGAAAAGCCTCCGCATTTATGGCATCTCTCCATGCACTGTCTCTGGCAAGTGTCCGGCTGGCCAGCCCGACAAACTTTGCCGCAAAAATCCGCTCATCCGCAAAATTCGCCGTGCTCAGCATCTGAAAGTCCAGCAATATGACAACATACATATCCCTTAAATATTCAGCCAACGCCCGAAGCGTCGTCGTCTTGCCATACTGTCTGCCCCTGTTGATGACAAAATATTTTCCTCTGTCCACATACTGCTCTTTGATCTGCTTCAGTCTGGCATCAAGACGCACCATATAATGCTCCTTCGGCCTGCAGATCCCTTCTGTATTAAAATAGCGCGCCAATCCACACCCCTCCTTATTAAAGATGCTGTTTTTTATTACAGTATACACAAGCCTTCCATTTTACGCAATGAAAAAGAATAAATGCCTTTTGGTGCGGATATTGTCCAAATAAAAGTGCCTTTTGGTGCGAAATCCGGTTGCATGAAAGTGCCTTTTTAGGATATAATGGTATTAGGGAAGAAAGCGAGGGGATTTATCATGAAACGGAAAATATATGACCGTCTGCTGGAATGGAAGGAAATGGATCAGGGAAGCTGCGCGCTGCTTCTGGACGGGGCAAGACGCGTGGGAAAGAGCTATATCGCGGAGCGTTTTGGTGAAAAGGAATATAAAAGTTATTTGATGATTGATTTTGCACATTTACAAAAAGAAGTGCGGGACATTTTTGAAAATGATAAAAATGATTTTGATTTATTTTTTAACAAACTGTCCGCATACTATCGAAAACCTCTCTACAGAAGGGAATCTCTGATTATATTTGACGAAGTCCAAAGATACCCGGAAGCAAGAGAACTGATCAAATATTTAGTTGCGGACGGGCGATATGATTACCTTGAGACCGGTTCTTTGATCTCTTTGCGTATGAATGTGGAACATATAGTCATCCCTTCGGAAGAGGAACATGTAGAAATGTTTCCCATGGATTTTGAAGAGTTTCTGTGGGCAATGGGAGATGAGACAACAGTTCCTTATCTTCGGCAGTGTATGGAAGAGCAAAAACCGCTTGGCCAGGCTCTGCATAAACGGGTAATGAATGATTTTCGGCAATATATGCTGGTGGGAGGAATGCCTCAAGCCGTAGACATTTATCGAAAAGAAAAAAGCTTTGAGCATGCAGACCGGATCAAAAAGCGTATTTTATCACTGTACAGACAGGACGTCACAAAATTTGCAGGAGGATATGAGGCGAAAGTTTTGTCTATTTTTGATGAACTACCGTCACAGCTCTCCAAAACAGAAAAAAAATACAAATTATCTGATATAGAAAAGGGAGCGAAATTCCGGGATTATGAAAATGCATTTCTGTGGCTGACAGAAGCAATGATTGTAAACAGCTGTTATAACGCGACAGAACCGACGGTCGGATTATCCGCAAGCGAAGTGCATACTACAAGGAAGTGTTATATGGCAGATACAGGACTTTTGGTGACACATACTTTTATGGATGACAAGTTTACAGATAATGAATTGTACCGGGATATTCTTCTGGACAGGCTGCATGTGAATGAAGGAATGTTGATGGAAAATATCGTGGCACAGGAACTGCGCTCAAGCGGCCACAAGCTGTACTTTTACTCCAGATCTGACACATCCAGCAGAGAAAACCACATGGAAATCGACTTTTTGATAATCAACGAGCTGCGGGTGGCGGCGAACACACAGGAGGCGCTTGCGATCTGCGAAAGCTATGTGCCGGATATCGTTGTGTCCGATATTTCCATGCCCGGAGAGAACGGCATTGTGCTGTGTCGGAAGCTGCGGCAGCTTTTTCCGGAGATCGAGATCATCTTCGTCACCGGCTATGCAGACAAGGAATACCTCAAGGCGGCCATTGAC
>CAJUMT010000197.1:2112-3659 GCA_910587495.1 uncultured Lachnospiraceae bacterium
TAGATACAAAAAAAAAGAAAAATATGTCCGATAGAGGTAAAATCCGGAATGTACCGAAAGCATTCTTCCTTGGATAAGTTCCGGCGCAAATTTCAGGGAAAAATCGGACAGCCTTATATTCTCTATACAAAAGACCTTTCCGTCAAGGATGATGTAATCCATCTACCGATCTATATGGCGATGTTTTTATAGTCAAGCTCTATTACCAGCTCTGCCTATCATACCAGATACGCGGAGCTGGCTTTTCCTTATTTCAAATCACCATAATAATCCCGCCGTCCGCCGCATACAATGTGCTGACGCCGGAAGTCTCCAGGATCATGACGTCCTTGACTTTGATCAGCTTAAGGACTTCCTCCTTGACGAACTCCGCCCTGGCTCTGTTGTTGCAGTGAGACAGGCTTAAGATTTTCTCCTGCGGATTCTTGACTTCTGCAACCATGGCTTCCACCATTTTGCGCAGCGCTTTCTGCATCCCTCTTGCCTGGCCGAGCTGGGTGATCGTCCCCTGCGGCGTCGCCCCCATGACAGGCTTGATATTAAGAGCTGTGGCCACAAAAGCCTTAATATTGCTAAGCCTTCCATTCTTCCTTAAATTCTCCAATGTTTCCAGCACAAAATAAGTATGCTTCTCCTGGCTGAAGGCGTCCACGGTACGCACTACTTCTTCAAAGTCCATGCCCGCCTCCTCGCACTCCTGGATCTTCTGCGCGATCCTTGTCTCTCCGATGGAGGCGGAGCAGGAATTAAATATATGCACTTTGGCGTCAGGATGATCTTCTAAAAACAGATTCATTCCAAGCACAGCACTGTTGTAGGAGCCGCTCAATTCCGCGGACAGCGTCACCGCGTACAGATGCTCTGCGCCGCAGTCAAAGGCTTCCTTATAAACCTCCGGCGAAGGGCACGCCGACCGGGGGCAATTGGGACTGGCCTTCATCTTCCTTATAAACTCCAGCCGGTCAAACGTATCATCATCTATGATTTGCTCCTGATCGATCTGCAGCGTAAGCGCCGCATGGACGAAATGAGGGTCGTTCTTCATTTTCTCCGTAAATTCTCCGCAACTGTCTACAACAATTCTATAGCTCATCTACTACACCATCCTATTATAATTCCGTTATAGTTCCGTATCTGCATTACATAGTTTTCATTACCACATTATCTTACCACAATACTTCCATGCATGCAAGACCTTCACCGTATTATATGGATAAATCTTTTCATTATACAGAATAGTAAGCCCTGATAAGCTCCGCCAGCGCCTTTTCATCCTCCACACCCATCAGCTCTCTTGCCGAGTGCATGGCGAGGATCGGGATTCCCACATCTACAGTGGGAACCGGAACCAGCGCGGAAGCGATAGAACCAAGGGTGCCGCCGGAAGTCCCGTCGGAGCGGTTAAAATATTTCGTGTACGGAATACCCTCTTTTTGACAAATCTGCTGGATGGCCGCCACCGCCCGGCTATCCGTAGCGTAGCTCTGGGTACATGCTTCTTTGATGCAAAGTCCGCCGTTTAAGGGGCTTTGGTTCGTCGGATCCAT
>CAJUMT010000197.1:3669-6483 GCA_910587495.1 uncultured Lachnospiraceae bacterium
CAGGATAATTGGGATGAAATGCGTGTCCCACATCCACAGACAAAAGCATACTGTCCCATATCTCTTCTAAAAACGCACTGCGGTTCTGGGACAGCCCTAAGCTTATTTTCTCCAGCGCCATGGCAAGAAACTGCGACCCTGCCCCCTGCTTCGTCCGGCTTCCGATCTCCTCATGGTCAAAAAAAGCCGCCACATTCACGCCGTCCCGCCCCGCATCCAGCATACCTGACACGATGGCCTGCACACCCGACAGATTGTCGATCCTGGGTGCCGACAGATACATACTTTTTTCATCAAACCCCGTAAATACCGGGCAATCCATATTATAAAGCCCCAATTCATAATCCAGGATATCCTCCGCATTTACTTTAAGCTTTTCCGCCAGCAGCCTGCGGAAATATCCTTCCGCCATCTCTTCTCCCGCAATCCCCGCCACCGGAAGCATCTCTTTTTGCCGGTTCAATTCTTTGCCCTTATTGATCTCCCGATCCAGATGAATCGCCAGATTCGGAATCACAAACAAAGGCTTTTCAAAATCCACCAAACGGATCCTGGGGCGAAATAAATCGTCGCTTTTTAAGGCTACT
Source organism: uncultured Lachnospiraceae bacterium (assembly GCA_910587495.1). Taxonomy (GTDB): domain Bacteria; phylum Bacillota; class Clostridia; order Lachnospirales; family Lachnospiraceae; genus Hominiventricola. The sequence continues at coordinate 4,257 of CAJUMT010000197.1, forward strand.
TTTCCGGCTGCAGACAACGGACGATCCAGCCAGGTATTCAAAATCGCGCCTCCATAGACCTCCACATTCAACTGGGCATAACCTTTTTTCACGATCTCCGGATTCTGTTTCAGTCGAAGTCCCGGAAAATCTGTATGCGCCGCTGCAATTCGCATACCGCCTGTTTCTTCTGCAGATTTACCCACCGAAAACGCAAGCAAAGTAGAACCATAAGCCACCGTATAATAGCGCCCTCCTTTTGTAAGGTTCCATGCTTTATTAAGAGGCAGTTCTTCATACCCCGCCTCCCGAAACTGCTTCTCTACATTTTTTACCACATGGCAGGGAGAAGTACCCTCTTTGATCAGATTAACCAGTTTTTCCACTACATGATTGTTTTTCATTATTCACAAGCCCCCTATTTAAATTCCGCTACAGCCGAATATTTTTTATTCAGTATAGCAAAATACTTTATTTTCTTCTATAATAAAAGCAAAAACACCTAAAACAACAGAAAGGACTTTTCACCATGACCGCCTTACAGATTGCCGATATCAAATCTTTTATGCATAAGTTTCTCTTAACCGACACCTTTGACCGTTTTCTCCTTTTAGAAGGTACGATCACCACCTTTAACACCTTTTCCATCGACGGCGCCCTTAAGAAATCCTATTATACCCAGCAGGAGCAGGATTTACTTACTGAACGTACGCTTTCTTTGTGGGGTGAAGTACGTCCTTTTTGCCTGGAACTGATCAAAGGGAAAAGGACACCTCTGTCTTTCCGCTTTACCCTGCAGCTCTCCGCCCAAAACACACAAAAACTCTTAGAACAATCTGGTATCGGGATTCCCGCCAGTCAGGTGCGCGGACTTCTTATGAACCTTCGCTATGACAATCAGGCGCTTTCCTGTACGACAGGCACTTCCCTTTCTGTCTTCACAATGGACAAAAATCTGGACCATGCCTGGGATGACATGGTCCAGAGATATTTCCGTAAGCAGGGAATCCCTTATGAAATTGTATAAGGCAATTTTACTTTGTCAGAAGCATCATAATCTCATTACTTCTTGTAACAAACCTGGTCATCGCCTCCGGGCTTAACGGCTGGTTACTGATCATTGCCAGGTCATAAAGCTGTTCGCAGATCAAATTCACATGTTCGCTCTCCGGGTTCTCAAACAAATATTTTACAAGCTCGTTGTTTGCATTCAGGATCAGAACGGTAGAGCTGGGGAACGCGGAAGAATCCATGCCGTACATACTGTACATCTTCATCATCTCCTGCATCCGGCGGCTCTCTTCTGACATGGTCACCATGGAAGAAATCTTTTCGTTCTTTAATTTCTCCACCTTCACTTCCAGCTTCTCATTGTTGAGAGCCTTGCGGAACAGGTCTGTCAGCGCGTCCGTCTGGGATTTCAACTCTTCTTCGGATACCTCTTCCTTCATGGAATCGGTCACGTCCGCATCAATACGCTGGAATTTCACTTTCTCGTTCTTTGCTTCCAGGTGGCTGATGAACGGATTGTCAATGGTGTGCTTTAAGATGACCGCGTTCATCTTCTGGTCGCGGAACATATTGATATACTGGCTCTGCTGCACCTCGTCAGTCACATAGTAGATCGTCGTCTTGGGTTCCTCTTTTTCTTCTTCAATGGTCTCGCCGTCCGCCGTTTCTACTGTCTGTTCCGCTTCTTCTGTCTTCGCTTCTTCCCCTTCCGCCTTTTCTTCTTCGGCATCCGGCCCTAAATACTCGCTCATGGTCGTATATTTACCGTCAATATCTTTAAACAGCACATACTCCATCATGCGCTCACAGAATTTCTCGTCCTTGATGCAGCCAAACTTAATAAACGGATTGATATCATCCCAGTATTTTTCATAATTCTCACGGTCTGTCTTGCACATGCCGCTTAATTTGTCCGCCACTTTCTTGGTGATATAATCGGAAATTTTCTTTACAAATCCATCGTTTTGCAGCGCGCTTCTGGATACATTGAGCGGCAAATCTGGGCAGTCAATCACACCTTTTAACAGAAGTAAAAATTCCGGGATCACTTCTTTAATATTATCCGCGATAAACACCTGGTTATTGTACAGTTTGATGGTGCCCTCAATGGACTCATACTCCGTATTGATCTTCGGGAAATAAAGGATGCCTTTTAAATTAAACGGATAGTCCATGTTCAGATGGATCCAGAACAGAGGCTCCTTGAAATCCATAAAGACTTTCCGGTAAAATTCTC
>CAJUMT010000198.1 GCA_910587495.1 uncultured Lachnospiraceae bacterium
GATCTTGCTGTGTGACTGGAGTTCAGACGTGTGCTCTTCCGATCTGCTGCGTTTATTGATACGGCCAACCATCTGAGACAGGTGCTTGATACGGTTCGGGCGTTCTTTCCGTTTCTGCTGGTGTTGATCGTGGGTGTGGGGTATCTGGTGACGCTGCTGCTTTTGAACAGCCGAAAAAAAGAGGCGGCGCTTCTTCGCTCTATCGGTCTAGGAAGGTGGAGGTGCTTTCGGATATTTTTCGTGGAACAGCTTTTGCTAGTGGTATCGGGAATTGTTCTGGGAAGCATACTGTCTGTGCTTTTACAGGGAAATTATGGAGTGGATTCGGTGCTGTCCGGCTGTCTGGTGGGGATTTTTTACATGCTGGGCAATAGCCTGGCCATCTGGAGAATCTTGAAAGTAAGCGTTATGGAAGCACTGTTTCAATCTTGATCAACACAGGAAGAGGGGTAGGAAAAATGGAAATTTTACGGGCGGAGCATGTGTCGTACAGCTATCAGACGAAATATCAGAAAGTAGATGCGGTAAAAAATGTGAGCTGTGTATTTGAGCAGGGAAAATTTTATGCTATCACCGGAGAGTCAGGAAGCGGGAAGAGTACATTTTTATCACTTCTTGCAGGATTGGACGTGCCTTCGGACGGAAACATCTATGTGCAGGGACAGGCACTGAACCGGATGGACCGGGACGCTTATCGGCTGAATCAGGCATCAGTCGTTTATCAGTCCTTTCATCTGTTCCCGCTTTTGACTGCGCTGGAGAATGTGATGCTGCCCATGGAATTTAAGAAGATCCGAAAGAAAGAAGCGTCCGCCCGCGCAGAGAGTCTTCTAAAACGGGTGGGACTTGGAGAACGGATTTTCTGGCAGTTTCCGAAGATGATGAGCGGGGGAGAGCAGCAGCGGGTGGCCATTGCCCGGGCGGTGGCAGCGGGAGGAGAGATTATCCTCGCAGACGAGCCAACCGGCAATCTGGACTCCGACAATGAGCAGAAGATTGTGGCGCTTTTAAAAGAGCTGGCGCATGAGGACGGTTACACAGTCATCGTCATTACCCACAACCAGGGAGTGGCGGCACAGACCGATCATGTATTCCGGATGTCGGATGGGAAGCTGGAGCAGGTGAGATAGAATGATTATTATAAACAGTGTCCGTCAGCTTTGGCGTATGAAAGGGAGATCCTGTCTGTTTTTGCTATTGCTTTTTCTGGCTTCAGGACTGTTCAGCCTGGGCAGAGGATTTCAGACTATCAACCGGCGGAATATGGAAGCTTATGAGGACAGCTTTATGACTATCGGTACGGCAGAGCAGAAAGCAGATACGGTGCAGGAGATTGTGGATTGGGACGCGGAGATCAAAGATTATCATATTTACAGCCGTTCCGCCTATGATTCTTATGTTCCCCTGTCCGCGTTGGATTTTGAAGGGGCAGATTATCTGTCCGGACCGGAAAAAAGGGTGTTCTACGGTGCCTATAATCCGGATTATAACATGTATGAAAGAGGGCTCCAAGGTTCGGTCATTTTGGAAGTTACGCCTTTGGAGGATGTGATTCCGGATCATCCGGTGAAACTTGCGGTCACCCGTATCCTTTGCGGGACATCTGATCTGTGGGAAGGACTCAATATTACATTCTGCAATCATTACGATCCGAAACCTGCAATGCTGTATGCCGGAAAGACTTATATTATGAGCCTGACGAACCGGCGTGGGCATGAAAATGGGAAACAGTTTGCGGAAGATGTGAAGACGGAGTATGTCCCGTGGCCGGTGCTTGCGTCTGATCAGGTGGGGCCGGAAGGCGAACCTGTGGAGGATGAGGTGGAGGACGGAGCTTTTTGTGATGAGGTGACAGAAGGATTTTATGAGACCAGAAGAGGTAAAAGGTGGATGGAACTCCTTAAGACCTTGGATTATACGGAACATATTTTTCCTGTGACCGGGACAGACAATATCCATCTGATGATGGCATTTTACAACGGAGACGTCTGGGTCAGTTCCGGCAGGGAATTTACGGAAGAAGAATATGAAAAAGGGGAAAAAGTATGCCTGATTGATGAGACATTTGCCCGGATCAACGGTCTTGAGCCAGGAGATTCTATGCGGCTGCCGCTTATATATGCCAATCATAAAGTGTCTGCGGGTAGACAGTTTGGCAGAAGCGGATTGAAAGTCACGGCGCTTTTAAACACAGAAGGGCAATGCTATCCGATATTTGAAGACAGTATGTATACGATCGTGGGATTGTACAGCGGAAGTACCGGCTTTAAAAATGAATATGGACTGGGGTATAATGAGATTCTTATTCCCAGCCGTTCCGTGAGAAACAGCGATGCAGACAACATCACGGCTTATGGTCCCATGCTGGGCAGCACTACGTCCTTTCAGATTAAGAACGGAACCATTCGCGACTATCTGGAAAAGTGGAACCTTCAAGGCATTGATAATATAGAAATTACCTTCTATGATGGTGGGTATACACAGATGAAAGCAGGCATGGAGAACATGAAACAGATTTCCCGGATTTTGGTGGTTATGGGAGTGGTTCTGATCCTCATGGTTCTGTTGTATTTCACTTGGCTTTTTATCATTCGTCAGGGAGAGCGGACAGCAGTGGAACGGTGCCTGGGGTTATCAAAAAAGAGCTGTTTTCTGTCTCTGTTTACCGGGATATTTTTGCTGGCAGCGTGCGGAAGTGTTTTTGGATGCACAGCGGGAAGTTTTTTGTCCCGTCAGATCGCCGGAGGTATTGGGCCGGCCAGCTATTATGACACTTCTTTCAGCAATGGTCTGGTATCGAATGCAGAATCCGGGCAGGCCGAAGAGGTGTCCGGCTTCCCGATACAGGAGGCGGCATGGTCCGCAGCCGGAATCCTGCTGGCCGCAAGCCTGATTTCCGGCGCAGGGATCTGGCTGAATCTAAAAGCGGAGCCTATGTATATGCTCTCAAGAAGAGGAGAGTGACGACAACGGAAGTATGATGTAAGAAAATCAGCTTTCTGCAGATGCAGAGAGCTGATTTTTTACGGAGTAAAAAGAGCTGTGTCAGATGGATTTTCTTACCGCATTGTCATAAAAGCGGAAATAATCCGGGCGGTGGCGGGACTGCGTGTATTCAAACATCACGCCGTCGCTGTTGTAGGTCTGACTGCTCACCACTGCCATACAGTTATAATCCTCGGCGTTTAATTCCAGATATTTTTCGTCAATCTGCGTCATCTTTTCTACAGTCATAATTCGTTTGCTGTTTACGATCGTCATGTGCAGCGTATTTTCCAGATAATCATAGATGGAGTTTTGTGCAATTTCTGCCGTGAGGCAGGGAGCGGCTTCTTTTAAGAAATAGTTATGGTTCAGAATTAAAGGCAGGCTGTCTAAATAGTGCAGCCGCTGGATATAATAAATATCCGTTCCGACAGGAAAACCGGTGTATGCAGCCTGTTTTTCGTTAACTGCAAACTCGGTAAATAAAAGGACTTTTGTAAGGGGGGTATGACCGTTTCTCAGGGCAGACTCCCGGAAACTTTCAATTTCTCCGATCGTGAAGGATGTCTGGGTTACGGGCTGATAAATATTGCGGACTCCCTTTCCCTGCATGGTCTGCACATAGCCGTCGGATACCAGGCGGCTGACGGCGCGGCGCAGGGTATTGCGGGAACAGTGGTACGTCTTTATCAGTGTGTTTTCCGAAGGCAAAAGTTCCTGATAAGCGAAGACGTCGCTTTCAATTTTCTGTTTTAAGTCTTTATATATGGTTTCATATATTGATTTCGGCATTTTTTGCACCTCTTTGATTCGGTAATTAGAGATTATCATAAAATCCCCACAAAATTATTATAGAACAGAACGAAAAAATGTCAATGACTTGTTTAAACAAATTTTCAAAAAACTGTTGACATGTTTAAACAAGTGTGGTATAACAGAGTCATGAAACATGTTTAAACAAGTTGAGAGAAGTGGAGGAATGAAAGCATGGGAAAATATGCAGAGGACGCAAGGCAGTTGTTACAGCTGGTAGGCGGCAAAGAGAACATCGCGGCAGTATCGCATTGTATGACGAGGATGCGTTTTGCCCTGGTCGAACCGAAAAAGGCGGATGTGCCTGCAATTGAGGCAATGAAAGTTGTAAAGGGAAGTTTTACACAGTCGGGACAGTTTCAGGTAATCATCGGCAATACGGTGGCTGATTTTTATAACGACTTTGTAAAAGAAGCGGGCATTGAAGGCGTATCGAAGGACGCGGTAAAGCAGGCGGCAAAGAAAAACCAGAATGTACTGCAGCGCATCATTACGGTGCTGGCGGAAATTTTTGCGCCGCTGATTCCGGCAATTATTACGGGTGGTCTGATTCTGGGGTTCAGAAATTGTATTGACAGTCTGTATCTTTTTGAAAACGGAACGAAAACCCTGTGTGATATGAACCAGTTTTGGGCAGGCCTGGACAGCTTTTTGTGGCTGATCGGCGAAGCGGTGTTCCATATGCTTCCGGTTGGCATCTGCTGGTCTGTGACAAAGAAAATGGGCACCACCCAGATGCTGGGGATTGTCCTTGGCCTTACATTAGTCTCCGGACAGTTGTTAAATGCATATGCGGTTGCAGGCACGGCGGCAGCGGATATTCCAAAGTGGAATTTCGGCGGCTTCCAGGTAAATATGATCGGTTATCAGGGGCAGGTGCTTCCCGCGATTTTAGCAGCGTTTACGTTGGTGTATCTGGAAAAATTCTTCCGGAAAATAACGCCGCAGGTAATTTCCATGATTGTTGTTCCGTTCTGTAGTTTGCTGTTGTCCGTCATGGCTGCCCATTTCGTATTAGGACCGATTGGCTGGAAGATCGGGGCGGCGGTTTCCGCAGTGGTATTTGCCGGAATTACGGGAACCTTCAAGGTTGTATTCGGTGCGGTTTTTGGTGTGATCTATGCGCCTCTTGTAATAACCGGGCTTCATCATATGTCGAATGCCATTGATTTACAGTTGATCGCGGATTATGACGGAACCATGCTGTGGCCTATGATCGCATTGTCAAATATCGCCCAGGGTTCGGCGGTTCTTGGAATGATCTGGCTGCAGAGAAAGGATCAGGAAGCACAGGAAGTCAATATCCCGGCATGTGTTTCCTGTTATTTGGGAGTTACGGAACCGGCAATTTTCGGTGTGAATTTAAAAAGAGGATTTCCGTTTGTATGCGGAATGATCGGTTCCGGCATAGCGGCGGTTGTCTGCGTGGCGACCGGGACGACAGCAAACGCGATCGGCGTCGGCGGTATTCCGGGTATCCTGTCCATCCAGCCTCCGTTTATGGCTTCTTTCGCAGTCTGCTCAGTCATTGCCATTTCCGTTCCGTTTTTATTGACAGTGGCTGTCGGAAAGAAACGCCTGCAGGCGGAGCCGGTGAGCGGGGCAGCGGAACTGGCGGAAATCGCGGCGGGAGCCGGACAGAGTATAGGGGCGGGCATTGCAGCTTCCGCCATGCGGGAGCAGGCAGCGCCGGATAAATTTACAGCATTTTTAACCGGAAAGGCGATCACGCTGGCTGAAGTGTGAGACGGTGTTTTTTCGGAAGGTATTATGGGCGATGGAATGGCAATTGTGCCGGAAAATGAGATACTGTACGCACCTGCGGATGCGGAAGTCGCCATGCTGATGCCGGAATCCCGGCATGCCTGCGGATTGACGCTTAATAACGGTATGGAAGTGTTGTTACATATCGGCATCGACACGGTAGATATGAACGGGGACGGATTTGAATATCTGGTGCGGGAAGGCCAGAAAGTCCAGGCAGGAACGCCGCTCATTAAATTTGACAGGGCAAAAATAAAGGCGGCAGGCCATCCGGATGTGACGGTATGTATTGTCACGGGTGAAGGAAACGCACAAGATATTCAGTTCCATACAGGCATGCAGGCATGCGAAAAAGAAACCGTAGTGGCAGAGTGGGAATAGAGGAGGCAAAAAAATGGCGGATTTTAGCGACAAAGTAGTTTATCAGATCTACCCGAAATCGTTTCGGGATACCAATGGGGATGGCTTTGGAGACATCCCCGGCGTGATCGAAAAATTAGATTATTTGAAAGAACTGGGCGTGGATTATCTGTGGCTGACGCCGTTTTTTCCCTCGCCCCAGAGGGACAACGGATATGATGTGGCGGATTATCGGAAAATCAGTCCGCAGTTCGGAACGATGGAAGACCTGGAAAACCTGATCCGGCAGAGTGAAGAACGGGGTATGGGGATCATGCTGGACATGGTATTTAACCATACTTCCACAGAACATGAATGGTTCCAAAAAGCGCTGGCGGGAGACGAGGAGTACCAGAACTATTACATTTTCAAGGAAGGCGCGCCCGACCATGTGCCCACAAACTGGCAGTCGAAGTTCGGCGGCAGTGCATGGGAATATGTGCCGGGATTGAAAAA
>CAJUMT010000199.1 GCA_910587495.1 uncultured Lachnospiraceae bacterium
CAAATAATTAAAGCATTGCAGCCTCTATGGGTTATCTTTGAAAATGTATCTAATATGATAAATACACTTATATATGATGAAAATGATAAATTAATAAATATTATCGACTATATTCATCAAGAGCTTGGAGAAAGCTATATTGGAGAGCCTCAAATTATAGATTGCGCAAATTATGGCGTTCCGGAACACAGGACCAGGCTATTCACAGTATTGTCGAAAACACCTTGCGGATTAAAGCATTTTAAAAAACAAGGTACATTTATTCCGGCAGCTACACATTCTGCGGAAAAAACATCATTTACAAAGCCATGGGTTACCTTGAGAGAGGCTATCGGATCTTTACCTGCACTAAGAGCTGAGAAAGGACAAGAAATTGATAAAAACAATCCACTTCATAAAGTACCCGTTCTTGATAAGAAAAAAATATGGTGGTTAGATAATACGCCGGAAGGAAGTACTGCATTTAACAATCAATGTATTAATCCAAACTGTCTTTATCAAAAAAACATGCTGCATGGAGCAAAGCACAATGAAGCAGGTATCAATAAATTTAATGCGGATACTCCTTTGTATTGTATAAAATGTGGAAATTTATTGCCCAGACCTTATGTTGAAGACAACATAAGCGGTGAAAAGCGTATCATGAAAGGCTTTACGAGCGCATATAAACGTATGTCCTGGGATGAACCGGCGAGCACCCTTACTCAAAATTTTCAATACGCATGTTCGGATAATAAAGTTCATCCATCACAGACAAGAGTTTTGTCTCTATGGGAAGGTATTATTATTCAGACAATCGCGCAATACCCTTTTTCATTTGAAATAGACGGCAAACAAGTGAAAGACGGGTTGATCAGAGATACCATAGGAGAAAGTGTTCCTCCTAAAATAATTGACTTGATATGTAAAAATATTTTGGAAATCGAAAAATCTTTTACTGATCAACATGATAGCCAATCCATTTTCTTTTAGCCAGGGCTGATATGTAATCGAAATTATCAATAACGGCAATCCAACCGGCGCACATTTTTTGAATCCCTGTTCGATTCATAATAGAAACGCTGGTTGTTCTGCCGCCGCCATCCTTTGGCTGAACAATATTTCCCCAGTCATCCGGTACTAAATCATTTCTATAAAAAGCTGCAACAATAGTAGGAACGCCATATAAAAAATCCCAAAAAATGCCTATAAGGTTATTTGTTTCACGATGATGTGCTTTCCAGTCAAAGGAATTAAGCAGTGAAATACGTTGTTCTCCAATTAAGGGCTTAGGAACTTTACTTGCAGGAGGTGTGCTGCCGCAAGTCGCTTTAACTTCAATGCCGCCATATCGGTATGGGCTAAAAAACGCTTTATCGCGTGGATATTTCTTTCCGTCAACAACTGTATATAAAGACGCAAAATACTTTTTCCGGGCAGGCGTATTTGTCAATAATAAATCAGGATATCCGTCTTGGTGCAAATTAGAGTGAAGATTTCCGTCAGAAATCCGCTGAATACTTTTTACCAAATACTCGCCTACAATACCGCTGAGATTCCGCATCCCCATCGTTTCAAAAATATTAATGTCAAAAGCCTGTGTGTGTTGATTAAGTGCATAAAGCGCATCATTGGCAAAGCGAATTGCATCAACAACCTGACTATTTGTTAAAATAAGTTCTCCATTTACATAAACAACATCAACGTCCCGTATTATATAATTGTATGCCATACTCTCGATCTCCTTCCCATAACGCAAGTATAACATAAACCATTACTTTTGGCTACTTTAACCCACCATCTACAGACAGTGGGATTGAAGTAGCCTCATTTCATTCAAAATACCTATTGAAATCATATATTATATATTGTATAATATAGAAAATAAAATTATATATAAAAATCAGAAAGGGTGAGGAAACTTGTTTTTTTCCATCAGTACGGATATGCTGCAGTTCCTTGTTCTGTCTGTCATTGAATAGGAAGATTCTTATGGATATCAGATCTCCCAGAGGCTAAAGCCTGTATCCAACGCAAAAGATTCTACTTTGTATCCCATACTGAAACGTATGCAGGATGACGGCCTGGTACAGGTCTATGACCGGCAGATCCAGGGACGGAACCGGCGGTATTATCGTATCACCAGCCAGGGCATGGAGCTGTGCAGGCAAAGAAAAAAAGACTGGGAAGCCTGGAAAAAAGCCATGGAACAGATTTTACAAGGAGGGACGTTTACTTGAATCGTGAAGCATATTTAAAAGAACTGGCAGGATATTTAAAAAAACTGCCAAAAGATGAATACCAAAAAGCTATGGAATATTTTGAAGAATATTTTGCCGAAGCAGGTCCCGGGCATGAAGCGGAGGCAATTCAAAGTCTTGGCACGCCCAGGGAAGCAGCAGATGGGATCTTAGGAGAGATTACCCTTCGGCGGATTCGGAACACCGATGATGCAAAAGGACAGCGTTTTTCTACCTTAAAGGTTGTTTTGCTTACACTGGCGGCGGTTCCCACCACCCTGTTAGGTTCCGTTCTCCTGCTTGTAGCCGCTGTGACTGTTATGCTGCTTTTACTCACAGCCATCCTGGTTTTGCTTGCGTTTACCATAGTCGGCATTTCCTCCGCGGCAGTCGGCATATGGATGCTGACTTTCGCGCCTGCCAGCGGCATGACCATGCTGGGAATCGGACTGATCGTCACAGGTGTCATCCTGCTCCTTAGCTGGTTTTTTGCCTATGTCGTAAAAGGGATCTACAAAACCGCCGCTATAGCGGCAGAAAAGCTGATACACAGAGGAGGTCATACAGCATGATTAAACTACCTAAAAGAGCTGTTGGGGGTATTTCCCTGACCATAGCAGGAACCATCCTGTTTCTGGCAGGAAGCATAATGGGCGGCAGCCCGGGCATCTATATAGATTCTGAGGGAGTCCACACTGCAGAAGGGATCATAAAAACAAAAGATGGTATCCTGCACCAAGGTACAAATACGATTGTTTCCTATCAAAAAAATACGCTTACGCTTGAACCGTTCGACAGTTTTTATATACATGCGGAAGACGCCGATCTATCTGTAACTTTCGGAGACTCCTGGTCTTTGGAATACTGCCTGCCAGGCAGCAGCACCGTCGATTCTTACATAACAGATGGTATCCTGCACTTTACGGCTGCAGGCCTGTCGGAGACCGGCAGCGGCGGAAAAATCTATTATATGTGGCTTGATCCGATCAGCTGGGATGGAACAAATACCGAAAGAAAATATTATGTAAATCTTAGTGTGCCCAAAGACACTGTATTCCAGGATATCAGCCTCTCAACCAGCAACGGAGACTGCAAGACAGACACCCTGTACGCCGAAAACAACTGCACCCTCCACACCGATTGGGGAGATATTTCCGGCAAAGACCTGCAAGCCAAAAACCTGGATATTTCGGTCGGCAACGGAAGCCTGGATATAAAAGGCAGTGTTGACGTCCAGGAAAACTGTACGATCAGAGCAGACTGGGGCGACATAAAGCTGGACAGCCTGTCAGCTTCCGAGGCTGCTCTCGCCGCCGGCAACGGAAGCCTTACTATATCTAATGATTTAAACGCATCGAAAAACTGTCAGATCAATGCAGACTGGGGCGGCGCTGTGATTGGGAGCGTGTCTTCTCCTGAAGTCAATATCGCCATGGGAAACGGAAACCTTACCATCGCCGGCTCCCTGCACGCATCTAAAAGCTGCGGCATCACTGCAGATTGGGGGGATATAAAAATAGGGAGCCTGACAGCCCCAACAGCAAATATTTCCCTGTCTAACGGTGATCTGGACATAACCGAAACCATGGATGCCCCCAAAAGCTGCCTGGTTCATGCAGACTGGGGCGACATAGAGATCAGCGGTCTTTTATGCCCGGACGCATTTATCTCCCAGAACAACGGCTCGCTTGGCCTGTCTGTCCGTAAAAGTACATCCTTAGAAATATCGAACGACTATGGGGACGTGAAACTGGCCGCCGAAGGGACGCTTAGCGATTACGACTATTCTTTCTCGTCCGCATACGGCGAGATCTATCTCCCCGGCCAGGATTCTGTAAGCGGAACCGCCATGAACAACCGCTCCCGGACGAACCGCTCCCAAACCAGCGGATATCTGCAGGTAACATGTGATAATGGGGATATTAAAATAACGGAGCAGTAAAAGGAGCAAAGGCAGGAAAGCCTTAAAATGGCTTTCCCGCCCCTTTGTATTACAGAAAGTTTCTTATTGTTGTACTATAATCGTTTTTACCAGCCTTCCTTTAAAGTTACCCCTGCCTTTTATGATGATCTGCGGCTCCTTCGCTGTCTTCCCCGGCGCGGCTTTTTTGTTATTTTTATACGAAAGAGTATAGTCTTTTCCCTTCACCAGTTTTCTTCCGTCAAAGGTCAGTTCTGGTTCTGCTTTGATTTTACCGGTTTCATCATAAATGCCTATGATCGCATCCAGTCCTCCCAGACGCGGATCATCTTCTTTCAATTCATATGCATTGATTTTAAACGTCTTTTTGATTATACCGGAATAACTGTTAATCCCGGTTATCGTAATGGTCGCTTTTCCTGCGTTTTTATTTTTGGAATAGTCCACCAAATAGTCTTTATCTTTTTTCAGTGTTTCTCCGCCCTTCTTGAGTACTACTTTCATGGCATCCTGATTCTGTGATCTGCCATTGTAGATACAGGACTCTATGTCTGTCACCTTTACTTTGCCAAGCGTATTGCCCGTAATTTTAAACGCGACTCTTTTCGTACCTATGTAACCTTTGCTTTCATTTCCTGTTATAACAGCCGCCGCAGTTCCGATCTCCCGGTTATTCTCATAAGCGACTGTATAATCCTCTCCCAAAATCAAAGTATTTTTCCCTATTTTGACAGTCAGATCAAGCTTTACTTCCTCACCATTTCTATAGTTCTGTTTTGAGATTTTGCTTACTTTTGCTTTGGACATCGGCGTGCCATCTGTAATATACAAGCTGGCTGTCAGAGTTCCGGTAAAGTTACCGATTCCCTTTACAGTAATTGGATAAACGCCAACCTTTGTATAATCTCCCGAGCCTTCATAAGAAACGGTAAAATCTTTTTTGTTGGACAGCTTTTTGTCGTTATATGTGACAGTCGGGATCTTTTTATTCTGTATTTTTCCTGTATAGACCGCCACTACATCCTCCACCCGGATGCCGTTCTCGGCACTTATATCCACAGGATCTATAGAAAACGGATATGACTCTTTAAATTTTTTATAATCGCCTTTTCCTGAAACTGTCACGGTCGGAATTTTTTTACCCGACGCGGTATTTTTATTATTTTTATAGCTTACCGTATATTCAAGCCCTTCTTCCAGTTTGCGGCTGCCGTCATAAACCCTAATTTCCTGTGTGACGGCCTGGCCTGTATACACAGCGGCTTTAATACCCGCAACCCAAATGCCATCCGGCTTTGAATCCGGCGCAGAAATATCCTCCCAGAGCACTCCATCATACGTTTCATCCTTTTCCCATTTGGCATACAGGATTGTATCCGCATTTACCATGTCTTTAGAAAAGTCCCACTTGTCCTTATACGCGGCGTCCTTATACCAGCCAAGGAATGCATAACCTCCGGCCTGCGGCACAGTCGGCTCTTTAACCAGGCTTCCCGGGCGCAGTCCGGTATACTCCGGCAAAGCAGTCCCATAACCTTGCATGTCAAAAGATAGTGTATAAGTAACTGTCGATTCCCAGCCTGCATACAATACTGTATCTTTTTGTACTGTATCCTGTGCAAAATTCCATCGTTCTGTACACGAGGCATCTTTATACCAGCCAAGGAATTTATAATCCTCGGCCTGCGGTGCAGCCGGCTCCTGAATCAGGCTTCCTGCGCGGATTCCCGTATAATCGGCCAAGGCATTCCCATGATCCTGCAGATTAAAAGATACTTTGTAAGTAACTTCTTTCTCCCAGCCCGCATATAAAACCATGTCGCTTTCTACAATGGATTTACCAAAATCCCATGGTTCTGTACATGCAGCGTCTTTATACCATCCTTTAAAAATAAAACCTTCCGCTGCAGGGCTGTCCGGTTCGCTAACCTTTGCTCCCTGCTCCACCTGCTGCGCCGCAGGTGCTTCCCCATGGCCCTGCATCTGGAAATCCACTAAACAGACCGGGATTTCAACCTGCTCCACCTTTGTTACCTTGAATCCCCAGGCACTCCCGGTATCATCACTGATCAGTCTGATCCGTACTGTATCGCCGGATACAACAACTGTCTTTCCCGCCAGCTCCGCGCCCGTATATCTGGCAGTTTCTTTTCCGTCCGCATAAGAAATTTCTATAAAGTCATGGTCTTGTTCCAGAATGGTTCTTTCATCGAAAGTCACCTGAAGC
>CAJUMT010000200.1 GCA_910587495.1 uncultured Lachnospiraceae bacterium
TGATCACGAAAGTAACTGTATAGGTAGTACCTTTGTAATTGCCCGTCCCTTTTACTGTGACACTTGGAATTTTCTTACCGGAAGTGACGGGTACTTTTACGTTGTTTTTATATATAAGGGTGTAGTCCCATCCTTCTTCCAGACGCTTCTCCTGGTCGTATACATGCACCTCGGGCTTGATGGCTTTTCCTGTATAAGTCTGCTCTTTGACCGCCGCGACCCAAAAACCGTCAAGACTGCCTGCGGCCAGGGTATCTCCAGGAATTACACCCGTATACTCGCTCTCAGAAACCCAGCCCGCATACAGGGTCAGGTCGCCGTCTACTGTATCTGCCGCAAAATCCCACAATATCGTGCATGCACTGTCCTTGTACCAGCCGGTAAATACATAGCCGTCCGCGGTTGGGGCAGCCGGTTCTTTGACTGTGCTGCCTTTTCCAAGGCCGGTATAGGCCTCACCGGTGTATTCGGGAAGAGCAGTTCCTTTGCCACAAAGGTCGAAGGCCACAGTATACGATTCTTCCTCCAAAGCCGCAACAATCGTCAGCTTCCCATCCACATACTCTATGTCATAATTGATGCCTGCATCCGCATTCGACGGGATCAGCCGGTATTCCCCGGCGACGGAGGTATCTTCAGCCGTACAAATAACAGTCGGCTCTGTCTTTAACACGTCGCTCCCAAGGAGGCCTTCCGTGCGGCAGGTGTATGTTTCAGGCAGGGCATCACCTACACGAAGCGTTTGATCTTCCGCCGTGATTTTCAATCCTGCTTTTGCAATTATGAACGGATATTCTTTTGCGCTGCCATGCCCTGGAGCATTTTCCGCCGGGGAAACTGTCAATATGTAAGATCCGGCATTTACCGGTGGCTGCGCTTTATCCTCTGCATCCGTATTGCTTCTGTAGGAGACTGTATAATCTGTCTTATTTGTCAACAGCTTATTATAATTGTACACTCTGATGTTAAACGTAATAGCTTCACCTGTGTAGTCCGTCCTCTCCGGGACACCCGCTGCCCAGAGGCTCTTCGGGATATCTTCCGGGGTTTCATAAAGCTTCTGGTCTTCTTTTGTCAGATCCCCCCAGCTCGCAGGCTTGATATCCGGGTTCCTGGCTTTCCAACCCGCATACAGGATGGTATCCGACTGCACGGCGTCCTTTGCAAAATCCCATTTCTCCGTACAGGACGCGTCCTTGTACCAGCCGCTGAAGCGATAACCTTCTTCTGTAAGAGGCTCCGGTTCGCTTATCTTATCTCCCGAATGAATACCCGTCAGCTTCTCCGGCGCGACACCATGGCCTTGTGTATCAAAAACGACAGTGTAAGACTGTGGTTCTGGTTCCGGTTCCGGCTCTGACACCGTTACCTTGCAGGAAGCCGACTTATACCCGTCTTCCGTATAAACGCTCACAACGGCGGTTCCGGCTCCTACTCCTGTCACAATGCCGTCCTGGCTTACCACTGCCACTGACGGGTCGTCCGATTCCCACGCCACATTCTGATCCGCGGCATTTTCCGGCAGCACATGCGCAGTTAATTGCTTTTCGCCTCCCAATAAAACAGCAACGCTCATTTCGTTAAGATAGACGCCGCCCACCGGCACGCCGCCCAAGACCAGTACGCTGCATGACGCCTCACAACTGCCGACCGTCGCAGTGACCACAGCCCTGCCCGGCGAAACGGCAACCAGCTTTCCATCTTCCACCGTCACGACGGAATCATCGCTGCTTTCCCACTGTACGGCGTCTTCCGTCCAGTCAGCGCCGTTGCTGTAAACAATCTGCAACTTTTCTGTTTCACCCTGCTGCATGGCCAGGGAACGGTAATTCAGGGCGATCGGTTCGTCCAAAGACGGTTTTATTAAATATTTCACAGTATTGTTCACATAATCCAATTCATCCTGATCGGAAACTGCCGTTATGTACAGCACATTTCCGCTGGACAATGGATTCATATTCATATACTCCTGGGGAACCGCTATTTCAAATTCGCTGCCCTCCTGCTTTAGTAAGGAGCCAATCGTTGCCTTCCCGATCACATTCCCTTCCATGTTCTGATCATAAACGGCCACTTCCACTTCGCCTGCATCCTTATAGCCAAGGTTCTTAACAGTGCCTTTTAAAAACATATCCGTCTCGGAGCCTTTCAGGTACAGGCCGCTTAGCGCGATATCCGCCATGCCAATCTCAAACTGCGCCTCGTTGTCGGAGCGGTTCGTCTCATTTTCAGTATGTATCCTGACCGTCAATTTCTGATGTTGGACTGTGGAAGGTATTTTATAATTATAGGAAGCCTCGGCTCTGTCTCCCGGGGCAATCCTGCAAAGAACCTCCCCTGACTGAAGCTCCGCTCCCGATGCATCCAGTATTTCCACCTGGAATTTTTCCACGGCCTTCCAGCCATTATTTGTCACATCAAAATACAAGGGCAAGGTCGCGCCGGGGGCAATGAGCTTTTCATCATAATAGGCCCCGTCCCCTATGGACAGGTCTTCTGTTTCTCCAAAATCTATCACGCACAGCTGGGCGTCGCCGTAAATTTTCTCTGAATCCTCATCGACCTCTACAAAGTTCACCGCCGCGCAGACCGTCCCGTCCGCCTGCATCGCCGCCGAATAATCACGGATATATTTTCCCTTGTCTGTCAGCGGGATGCTGTCCGACCATGTCCCGGTCGCCCTGTCGAACTGGTACGCCACCAGTTCACTTGTATAACCATGGTATACAGCGGTCAGGATCACTTTATGTATTCCGTCGTCCAAAACCGTGCAGTCATTAAGATTGGCATAAAGAACGGTTTCCTGCGTCCCCGTCGCCAGGTCGTAAGCGATCAGCTCACTGCCCGAATTATAGTACAGCGTCCCGTTTTCCACATCGAAACCGCAGCCCGGAAGCGCAACCGTCTGCGTCCCCTTTATCATATGGATCACCGAGACGTCCCCGTCGGAAGTTTCATAAATGACAACAGGGATATTTTCCACATACGCGACCCGGAGCCCATAGACTGCTTCCGCACCTTCCACAACTGTCTGTTCTTCCTGCCATGTCCCGCCCGTGCAGGTCTTTATTTTTATACAATTCTTTCCCTCTGACTGGAACGGATTGTTCTCTGTATTTTCAGCCCACGCCACTGTATAGGAATCCCCGTTTCCGGCGACACTCTGCAGCATTTCATAGGCTGCATTGTCTGATGTAATGCGCTGCGCCTCTCCATAAGCACCGTTTTCGTAAGTGGCCGTATATAACTCCACTGATTCCAGCAATGTGGGCAGCGTATCCTGATCCGTCAGCTTTTCCGCTTTCTGCCATACGAGCCTTACCGTCCGCCCGTCGCTGAACAAGGTCGGGTAATCGTTTGCACCGCCCGTTTCCGCTAGAACCGCTTCTTTACTCCATGTATGCCCGTCGTAGACGGAATACATCAGGGAAGTCTTGTTAACCGCTGATTTTTCTCCGTTATCGTCTATCCAGACCAACAGCCTGCTGCCGTCGTCCAGCACGGCCAGCTGCGGCGCGTTATAGCGGTACAGGTTCGCTTTTGTAAAGCTTTCCGCCCCTGACAGATCATAAAGGCTCATAGACCTCGCCCTGGCCGCTGCCAGATAACTCCGGTCTGACGGCTTCGCCGAATCCCAGTCAAATTCCGCTAAGTCCACACCGCCGAAAAACGCCCTCGCCCTAGTATTGTCCCGGGGATAAATCTTATAGCTGGCAAATTCTTGCGGCCCGTAGCTAGGCCCATCAAAACCAAATACCTTGCTGTCAAATTGAACCGTAGCGGTCAGTTCCGCAGCCAGGGCGTTGGCAAGCCTGGCAGCCGGGAGATTCATGTCTATTTTCAGGTTCCCCTGCAGCCCTAATTCCGCATACGTCTTCACCGTTTTGCTTCCGGCGCCGACCCCGAGCGCCGCTTCCAGGTCAATCCCGGCGGCGATAGAAGGCGTGTAGTTCCTTGTACTTTCGCGGATCAGTTCGATCTTGCCGTCGAAATCCGCCTCCAGCCCAAAGGTCACATATACGGCAGGGCAGGGAGGCAATTTATACTCCGAACTAGCGCCCAGCGCCGCCTCTAACACCATCCCGCCTTCTGTATACACAATCTCCCCTGTCGCGTAACTAAATTCTATGTATCCGGCGATCGAAGCGCTGGCCTCGATTCCCATGGAGCAGTTCATCTTTTTAAGCCTGCCCCTCAGTTTGCTGAAATTATTCCAAAGCTGCGTCGAATCTACCTTTTTACCCGTAACGCCGGTGTAAAGCGATTTTACCTGCTGATAGGACTCGCTCCAGTAGGCCGAAGAATTTTCAGACTGGTCAAGCTTCGCCGAACCGCTGAACTTGTCAAACCCAACCAGTACCTGGATGGTCTTCTCCTCCGTATCCACCTTCGCCTGTAAGTCACCGAAATCCAGATCCACAGACGCGTCCACGGAAAAGATAGAAAATGTTTTCCCTGCTATAGTCAGCGTGGGGCCATTGATCTTCTCCCCGGCCAGCGACGCTTTATTAAACAATGTTGCCAACTCCAGGTTTAACAACACGTCCTCTGCGGAAGCATCCTTGGAAATGGTTACGGGAATGGCAGATGCTGGATCTATAGCGATAAATGTCTGGTCATAATTCCCCGCATAGGTTTGTGCTGTCGAACCTTTGTAGCCATAAATAATCGCGTTCTCTGGAAGCGCCTGACGGTCAAAAGAACACTTTGCATTTAAAACCGTTACTTTTGATATTTTTTCGCACCCATCAAACGCCTCATCTCCTATGCTTTCCAAGCTCTCTGGTAATGTTAAACCTGTAAACCCACTGCAACCAACAAACGCATAATATTTTATATTTTTCAAACCCTCCGGTAGCGTTAAATTTCCTGTAAACCCTCTACAACGAGCAAACGTAAGGGTTTCTATACTTGTCAAACTCCCCGGCAGCGTTAAGCTTCCTGTAAATCCATTACAATCAGCAAACGCATATTCCGCCATGCTTTTCAGGCTTTCCGGCAGCGTTAAGCTTCCTGTAAATCCGCTGCAATCAGCAAACGCACAGTATCCTATGCTTGTCACACCTTCTGGTATCGTTAAATCTCCTGTGAACCCGCTACATTGATTAAACG
Source organism: uncultured Lachnospiraceae bacterium (assembly GCA_910587495.1). Lineage (GTDB taxonomy): Bacteria > Bacillota > Clostridia > Lachnospirales > Lachnospiraceae > Hominiventricola. Next base: position 5,113 of record CAJUMT010000200.1, read on the forward strand.
TATATTCACCTATCCTTGTCACGCCTTCCGGCAATGTTAAACTTCCTGTAAACCCATTGCAGCCAGAAAACGCAGAATATCCTATGCTTGTCACGCTTTTCGGTATCGTTAAGTCTCCTGTAAACCCGCTGCAAAGACCAAATGCGCTTCTTCCTATACTTGTCAAACCCTCTGGCAGCATTAAATTTCCTGTGAGACCAATACAATAATGAAATGCGCATTCCCCTATTCTTGTCACGCCTTCTGGCAATGTTAAACTTCCTGTGAACCCGCTGCAACTATGAAATGCATAGTCCCCTATACTTGTCAAACTCTCCGGCAGTGTCAAGCTTCCGGTAAATCCGCTGCACTCCTTAAACGCTTCATCCCCTATATTTGTAACGACATGCCCGTCAATCACCCTCGGTATCACCAGATCCCCGCTGGCAGTCCCCTCATAGCCGGTGATCGTCGCCGTCCCATCGTCGTTTACACTGTATGTTAATGTATATGTTGCGTCTACACTCTCTTTTTCCGTTGTCTCCGGATTTTCTGTAACCGGCTGATCTTCAACCGGCTCTTTCTCCGTCTCTTCCTGCCCTTGCGTATCGTCTGCAATAGGATCTTTTTCGGCTTCCCGGCTTTCTTCCGGTTTCTCCTGCCCTTCTGTACCTTCTGCCACAGGATCTTCCACTGTCTCCTGATTTCCCGTCGTCTCAACTTCCGTTGCCGTCTCCTGGCTTTCCCCCGTTGCTGTCCCTGTCTCTGCCGCACCGTTTTCCACGGCGGAACTTTCAATGGACGCCGCACAGACAGTCTCTTCCAGCCCGGCGTTCGTCAAAATAATTATTCCGCACAAAAGCCCGGCAACAAACCTTCTTAGTTTTTTCCTCATTCCTTACACCCTCCCAATGTCATCCTGTGTATACGTTACTGTCCCTATTATAGCACCATATTTGGTATAATTGTACCTTTTTCGGGAAAGTAAGTTGATTTTTTCATTCGCCCATTGCCAACTTGAAATTGTATTCTGCAACAAAATAAATACAGGTACTTAATACCCAAATAAAATAGGGAGAAACCTGGAAACAGAGATTCCTGTGATCCTTGCTGTTCTGAAAGTATTATACGATAATGACATGTTGGCTGCAATTGACGAAGTTGCTAAATAATGGGGAGGGAAATATCCTCCACTTCGTTCATGCGTTTATTCTGGACTATTTCCCACGACAAACGCATGAATGAATAAATTATGAACAAGGCATCCAT
>CAJUMT010000201.1 GCA_910587495.1 uncultured Lachnospiraceae bacterium
CGCTGCGGCAGTCTCTAAGCGGTCGCCGGTGATCATGACTACCTGGATGCCCGCTTTTTGTACCTCGGCAATGGATTCCCTTGCTTCCTGTCTTACATCGTCCCTGATGGCTACCAAACCGATGATTACCAAATCGTCATGAATGGAATTTTCCACCAGCTCTTTCTCTGAATACCCAAACGAGAGTACACGCATGGCTCTCGAAGCCAGGCCGTCAATTTTCTTATCCAGTGCGTCTTTATCAATCTTTTTGATCTGCCCTGACGCGTCCATATATTTCTCCGCCTTGGCAAGCAGACGTTCCGGCGCTCCTTTATAAAAAGTCTTTCCCTGTTTATCAAGCCTTGCCTGGCTGAATTTATTCATGGAATTAAAGCCCTGAGACGCGGATACCTGATACTGCTGTTTGCCTTCCAGCGCATGGAACGTGGTCTCCCCGAGGAATTTCATAAGCGCCTGGTCAGTGGCGTTTCCACCGATAACTCTATGTTCAGAATCGAACATAGACTGGGTGTTTTTACCGATGGCCAGATTCAAAAGTTCTTTTACCTCGCTGTGTCTTTCCAGCTCTGCGATAGGAATGCTGTTGCCGTCCGCCGTGAAAAATTCCACTACTTCCAGACTTCCTTTGGTGATCGTTCCTGTCTTATCACTGAAAAGAATATTCAAAGAGCCTGCCGTCTCTATACCTTCAGCTTTTCTTACAAGCACGTTATGATCCAGCATCTTGGCTGTATTCTGCATCAGCACCAGAGAGATCATAAGCGGCAGGCCTTCAGGTACGGCACAGACAATAATCACGATGGCCAGAGAAACCGCTTCCACTATATCTTTGATGACGCTTTCAAATCCCGCGGAAAAATACGCGCCGAAACCGCCCGCAGACACAATAAAATACGCAAAATACAAAACGGCGATCACTACCGCGCCTACATATCCGAACACGGAAATCTGACCTGCCAGCTTGGACAATTTTACTTTCAGAGGAGAATCCACTTCTTCCTCCTGCATCTCGTCCGCCATCCGGCCCATCATGGTCTTAAGTCCGACTTTGCGTACATCCATAACGCCTTCGCCGTCGAACACCACCGCGCCTCTGAACAGGGAATGAGCATCCACAAAAGTATCTCCTGTGATATCATCCGGCAGCTCAAAGTCCTCAGATGCTTCTGTCTTTTTGCATTCTTCCGCCTCGCCGTTCAGGGCAGAGTTATCCACTCTTAAGCTTCCGGATATCAGGACGCCGTCTGCGGGGATCTTATCTCCTGACTGAAGGAGCACTTTATCCCCGGTTACAACTTCGTCTACATCTATAACCGCCACGACGCCGTTGCGATGCACTTTACACTGGTCTTTTTTTGTTCTGTCTTTTAAAGCTCTGTATTTGGTGTCACTGGCAACGCCTGTCTTTGCGGACACAAACGCCACAATCAACACGGCCACAATAGTACCAAGAGGCTCATAAATCTCCGCATAACCAAAGAAGAACATTACGATCATCAACACCGCTATGGCAAGCAGAATCTTGATCATCGGATCTCCAAAAGTCTCTTTAAATTCCTCCCAAAAGGTCGTCGGCTCTGAATCCGGTATCTCGTTGGAACCGTATTGTTTTCTCGAAGCTTCTGCTTCCTGGTCTGTCAGTCCATTAAATTTCATCACATTTCTCCTCATATTGAAGTTCTATTACAGCAAAGAGAAACCTGCCTGCTGCCTGCCGGACGGTTTCTCTTCTCTGTCGTTTTGTCTGCGGCGGTTCTATACGAATCTGCCCACAAGTTCTTTAAGACCTGGGTCTGTCGTTCCCTGGCCTACCGGGTTAAATTTCCACTCACCGTTATGACGGTAAATCTCGCCGAAAATCATGGCTGTCATATTGCTGTAGTCGTCTGTCAGATTGTATTTATACATCTCGCTGTTGTTCCTGCCGTCCACCAGACGGATAAAAGCATTCTGAATCAGGCCGAAATGTTGTTTTCTCTGAACCGCCTGGTAAATATTCACGACGATAATAATCTTATCGTACTCCTGCGGAACGGCTCCAAGTTCAATAATGATCTGCTCGTCGTCCCCTTCTCCGGCTCCGGTCAGGTTATCTCCCATATGCTGCACCGTCCCCGTCTTATGGCGCAGATTACCAAAATAGACAATATCGCTTGTATCTGTAAGTCTGCCTGATTTTAAAAGCAGCGCCGAGGCGTCGCAGTCAATTGCCTGAGGTTTCGGAGCAAAAAAACCTCCTTTTCTCTTCACTTCATCCCATCCCAGGCCCACAACGACTCTTGACAGGCCAGCATGATCTTTGGACAGACTGACTTTCTGTCCCTTTTTTAAACTGATTGACATTTTTAAATCTCCTATTATAATTCTATTATTTTAAGTTACTCTACATCCACACCATAATTGCCGCAAAGCGCCGCCAGGCCTCCCTGGTAGCCGCAGCCGATGGCGTTGAATTTCCACTCGTCTCCATGCTTGTACAGCTCGCCGAATACGACCGCCGTCTCTATGGAGAAATCTTCTCCCAGGTCATAGCGGAGCAGTTCCTCTCCGTTCTCTTCATTGTAGATCCTTATAAACGCGTTGGATACCTGGCCAAAATTTTGCCTCCTTGCATCCGCCTCATAAATCGTAGCCGTAAATGCCACTTTTGTTATATTCCCCGGCACTTTGGACAGATCCACTTTGATCTGCTCGTCGTCGCCGTCCCCGGCACCGGTCAGATTGTCTCCCAAATGCTCCACACTGCCCGAAGGATGCTTTAAATTCCCATAAAATACAAAATCCTCCGATCCGGCTACTTTACCGCTGTCCGACAGAAGAAAAGCTGCTGCGTCCAGGTCAAAATCTGACCCCGTATCAAACTGATTCACATCCCAGCCCAGGCCGACTACTACTTTTTTAAGTCCCGGATTTCCTTTTGTAAGACTTACTTTCTGTCCTTTTTGCAAACTAACTGGCATTTTTTATATTCCTCCTGCTATTATAAATTTTCATTATGCCACTTCAATTCCGTAATGCCCGCAAAGCGCTGCCAGGCCTCCCTGGAAACCGCTTCCGATGGCATTGAATTTCCACTCTCCGTTGTGCTTGTAGATCTCGCCGACCACAACTGCCGTCTCTATGGAAAAATCTTCTCCCAGATCATAGTGGATCAACTCCTGTCCGCTGTCTTCATTCACAATACGGATAAATGAGTTGGATACCTGGCCGAAATTCTGCCTTCTTTCTTCCGATTCATAGATCGTAACCGTGAATGCAATCCTGGAAATATTGTCGGGAATCTTTGTCAAATCCACAAAGATCTGCTCGTCGTCCCCCTCTCCCTCTCCGGTCAGATTATCTCCCATGTGCTGTACCGACTCGCTGTCATGGGCAAGGTTGCCGTAAAAGATAAACTCTTTTTCTGTGGGACATTTCCCGTTGTCGCCCAGCATGAAGGCGGAAGCGTCCAGGTCAAAATCCGCGCCGGAATCAAACGCGTTTACATCCCAGCCCAGGCCGACCATCAGTTTTTTCAGACCCGGATTTCCTTTGGTCAAATCTACTTTTTGTCCTTTTGTCAAATTAATCGGCATAAAATTCCTCCTACTTATAGTTCCACTGTTTTTAGTTTTTTATTTTTTATCCGGCATATGGTACATCCGGTTAAACTCGGTTTTTATGTTCTCAAGTTTTACCTGGTCTTCCGTACGCTGCTTTCTGGCGCTTTCCTGAATCTGCCTTGTTTCATCAATACCATTTACAATTGTACGCCAGGTGGTTTCCAGTGTTTCAATCTTGATGGAGCTTCCGGACGCCAGTCTTGCAGTCATCTTGGACTGCTCTACGGTGTTGCGCGCATTCTTGACCAGCATCTCGTTTGTCTTCTCATCCAGCGCGGACATGGCTTCCGCCTGGATTCTCTGGCGTTTCAGCATGATGGCCTGAGCCAGAGCCTGTTTAAAAACAGGAAGCGTAATAATAAATGCCGAATTGATCTTTCTGACCAGGTTCATATTGCTGAACTCCATGGTCTTGATCATTGGAATGGACTGCATCGCCACATTCTCGGCGATCCGAAGATCCTGGGTGCGCTGCTCCAGCATCATAAGCGCCTGCTGTAAGCTCTGGATCTCGAACTGGATGGAATTATCTCCAGTCGCGTCCATGTCTGCCTGGCGTTTCGTTATATAATCCTCGATCTCCTGACATCCCTGTTCTCCGGCAAGAATGTATTTGACCAGATCATGATAATAGTTTACGTTTGCTTCAAACATCTGGTTCAGTTTTTTATTGGACTGCTTGATCTCCGACTCATACTTTTTCAGTTCCACATAGATCTTATCGACCTCTTCCCCCATTGTATGATATTTTTCCAGGATCTTATCAAGCTGTCTGCGAAGATTGCCGAATAATTTTCCAAACAGCCCCGGATTATCCTTGATCTCATTAATATCAAACTTGGACATAATCTTCGCCAGACTGTTTAACATGGCGCTGGACTCATCCAGCTGAGACATATTCATACTGTTTAATACCACATCGGACGCTTTTGATATTTCCTCCGCCACCTCGGCGCCAAAAGAAACAATCGTTTCCAAATCATACACTTCGATCTTGCTGGCCAGAGCATCCACTTCCGGAGAACTTACAAGCTCCGCGTTCATCCTCTGTCTGTCAGCCACAATGTCGTAGGTTTCCACCACTTCCGCTTCCACAGGTGAAGCCGGGGCGGCCACTGGCTGTTCTGGCTTCGGCTTGCTAAAATCAAGACCCATCTTTAATTACCTCTCTTAAATATTTTTTCACGCCAGGAGCGTTTTGTACCGGGCGGCGCAGCGTTAAAAGCCGGCGGCCTTAAATCGTACATATATTCTCCGACCTGATGTTCTTCTGCCATCTGTCTGTTGAAATACTTCTCTATGCTTTGATAGCCTGTAGGAACAAAGAATACCACATCAAATCCGGCCAGGCTTAAAAATGCCGTTAAAATCGTATCTTCCAGAGAAATCATGCACTCTGATGTATGGATATAGATGAGTTTAGGATTTTTCTTTGTAAAATCAAACCGCTGCAGCAGGCGTACAATCGCTTTACTTAGATTCAATACAGTTGCTATAATGGTATATTCTGTTCCGTTTTCAAAAGTTCCTTTAATCAGTCTGCTGTCAATTAAAAGTTTTAGTTTATCCAATATGTGCTCCTGCATTTCTTCTCTTAAAAAACCATATGGATAGCAGGCATGCGTTTTGATCTTTTCTTTCAACAGCTTTCCGTTTTTAAAAAAGCCGGCAGCATAAGGCTTCACAGGATTCCCGTCTTCAGGCTTTATATAAGGCACCTGTCGGATGACGAATGTATCCCCTGTAGCCAGTGCTTTAATATCCGCCCAATATTTGGATACCTGGGCGTCTTTCACGCCGGATACTTTGGCAAAAATCACCGGTATATTGACCTGGTTGTCCGTCACGCTGAAATTGGGCCGGTATTTCACTTCCTGATCCCATAAAATGGCGATTTCTTCATACATGGTCCGAAGAATGACGGAAGCCGCCTTTTCATACTGCTGATTTCTGTAGAGGCCGCTGTCCTGATATATGATCGTGTCCAGTTCCTGTTCCGCATGGTAAGCAGCCGTCCCCATACAAACCGCGTCTCCCTCTCCGGGAAACCGCCCCACTGACATAGATTGATCATAATGAACCTCATACAGTTTATTATCTCTAAGGCAGCAGGATGTGTGCAGATTGGGTTTCAGAATCAGCACATCCACCGGAAGCCTGGATAAAAACCGAAGGAACATGGCTTCATTCTCATTCTGACAACTGCCCAGGTAAATCAAGCATCCAATGTCCGGCGCCTTCCAATTGGTAAACAGTTCCGGCTGATACCGTTTCAGCCAGCACAGCAGATACACCGCCTTGTTGGTAAGTCTGTTTATGTTCGCACCAACCGCCTGCTCTTCCTGGAACAAAAGATCCACGAATACTTTTTTCATCAGCCTTTCCAATTCCTGGTTCGCCGTATACCGGATATATTTTGACAAATCCAGAAGCATCTGTCCTGTGTTGTTATAGTTTTTTCTTTGTATCGAATTGATCTCTTCCACCGTGGGGCGGGGAATTGTTTCTTCCAAAACAACAAAACGCCTCTGCTGGTTCTTTAATTCCATGCGGAACTGAAACAGTTCATTCAGATAAGACGCCTTATCCTCCACTCCGTTTATCCGAACAACCCCTCTGCTCCCCGCACTATCAATGG
>CAJUMT010000202.1 GCA_910587495.1 uncultured Lachnospiraceae bacterium
TCCTTTAGGCGCTATATTAGGTTGTTCCTCTACATCATCAAGTATTATTCAGTACCATTGGGTAAAAATTGATGTACAATTGATGTACTAACCTATTTTGATGTACAACAAAAACTCTTTTTAATCCTCAAGAAGTTTCCGTTTTCTCTCAATCATTTCGTCGATTCTTTCTATGAAAGACGCTACATCCTTGACATTTTCGCATCTTTCGATACGCCCGTCGGGATATACCCTTTTCGATATGCTCCCGGCTCCGCAGGCGACTATGGTCTGTTTTTCCTCCATAATCAGAATATTGTATATTCCTGCTTTATCTTCCTTTGCGTAGCCGACATTTTCAAAATTTCCGGCCATGTTTTTCTGCCGGTACAGATAATAGGGGAACAGTCCCATCTCCCGGCAATATTCTGCCGTCATATCCATGATCTGCATATTATTTTCTAGGCCCATTTCTTCGTACTGTTCTTCAAAGAGATGCAGGCGCGCCGCCCTTTTGACAGCAAGAGAATGAATGGTGATGCTGTCCGGTTCCAGTTTTTTAAGCTCCTGCATGGTATATTTCACATCTTCATACCCTTCCCCCGGAAGCCCGACGATCAGATCCATATTGATATGGCAAAAACCCATCTTTCTCGCCAGCGCAAAAGCCTCTCTTGTCTGCTCCGACGTATGATGGCGTCCGATAATCTTAAGCGTCTCATCTTTCATGGTCTGCGGGTTGATGGATATCCGATCGATACCATGATCCAGAAGCACCTGAAGCTTCTCCTCTGTAATGCTGTCTGGTCTTCCGGCCTCCACGGTAAATTCCTGCAGATGCGCCGCGTCAAAGGCAGTTTGAAGCTTTGTCAAAAGCCGGTCCATCTGCTGTGGATTTAAGGAAGTGGGCGTCCCGCCTCCGATATAAATCGTATTCAGCTTTTTACACCGGAACTTTTCCGCCACATAGTCAAGTTCTTTACACAAAGCGTCCAGATACTCATCGATCCGCTTCTCCCATTTAGACAGAGGATAAGAAGTAAAAGAACAGTATAGGCAGGTGCTTGGGCAAAAAGGAATCCCCACATACAGGCTGTAACCGTCCTGATAGTCAATATTTCTTAAAATATGCCGTTCCCGGTTGGCAATCATAATGCTTAAAGCCACCTTTTCTTTGCTCGCCAGATAGACAGTTCTCATATGCTCCGCAATCTCCACATTGCTTCTGCCCATCTCCAGCATCTGCATAACAATTTTGGTCGGACGAATGCCTGTAAGACTTCCCCAGGGTAAAGATTGTCCTGTATATCGAGACAGAATACCGTAAATTTGACGCTTCAGATGATTTTTTGTTTCTTTTCTGTCCGCATAATCTATTTCTTTTGTCCCTTCTCCTCTGATCTGCCCTCCTTCCAGCCACACCGTATGTACGCGCTCGTCCGTAAAAATCACTGTCATTTGAAGATGCGTCTGCTTGGTAAACGCTTCCTGCACCCGGACAGATACATCTTTTCTCGGAAAAAAAGCTTTTACCAGAGAATGTATATCATACTCAAATCCCGGTCGGTTCACAATAATTTCTATTAATTCCCTCATGATTCTACCTCTGCTTTAAAGGGCTGCCGTATTCTGCGGCAGCCCCGATTCTTCCTGTTTTATATAAATGGGTTGTATTTCTTCTCATATCCTATGGTCGTCTCTTCCCCGTGCCCCGGATACACTTTTGTATCTTCCGGCAGTGGGAACAGCTTTTCTTTCACCGACCGCACCAGCTGCGACATACTCCCGCCCGGAAAATCACTGCGTCCTACAGAACCCTGAAATAACGTATCGCCGGAGAACACGCACCCTGCTTCCCGGCAATAATAAGAGCAGCCTCCTGGTGTATGTCCTGGAGTATGGAATACTTTCAGACAAATACCTGCCAGGTTAATTTCCTGTCCGTCTTTTACAAACACATCCGCCGCAAGCGTAACGGCCTTCTGACAGATAAAGGGAGACATATTGTTAACGGCGTTTAAAAGAAGCTCTTCCTCCGTTTCATATGCATAGACAGGCGCATGGACAGACGCGGCCAGTTCGCCTGCGCCGCCCATATGATCCGCATGACCATGGGTCAGAAGGATAGCTTTCACCGTCCATCCTTTCTGATCCGCGTAAGACTTGATCTGCGCGACTTCGTCTCCCGGATCAAAAACCAGCGCTTCTTTCGTATCCTCATTAACCAGGAACCAGCAATTGACCGCCAGTTCTCCCACTGTCAGGGATGAAACATTTAATTTTCCCATACTATACCTCTTTCCTTGATCAGCTGGTCGAACGCTCCACATCCAGCACGCTCTCTACTTGGCGCAGTTTTTCTATAACTCGGTGCAGTTCTTCCACGCCGGATATATCAAAACTTGCCGTTATTGTGGCCGTCCCCTGTCTGCTCACGCGCACATTCATGGCTGTCACATCAATATTCTGCTCTGTCAGCGCTTTTGATATGTCCACCAAAAGTCCTGTGCGGTTATTTCCGTAGATCGTAATCTCAGCCGTATATTTCTCTCCTGTCTGAACCTGTATCCCGCCCTGCCATTCTGCATCTATTAAACGCTCTCTTTCAGACTCCACCAGATGGAGCATGTTGACGCAGTCTGTCCGGTGGATGGTCACGCCGCGGCCTCTGGTCACGAAACCAATGATCTCATCTCCCGGCACCGGATTGCAGCATTTCGAGAAACGAACCGCCACATCGTCGATACCTTTCACTACGATGCCACTTCCGGATCTGGCGATATGAATCTTCTTCTCTTTCGCCTCCCCGACACTCTCCATGATCTTTGTGTCCGTGATCGTTTTCTTACGCTCTTTTTCGTATTCCTCCACCAGCCGGTTCACAACCTGGCCTTCTTTTAAACCTCCGTGCCCTACGGCGGCCATAACAGAGTCCCAGTCCCGAAAACCATATTTACGGAGCACGCTGTCCTGATATTCTGGTTTCATGATCCGGGATATCTGGATGGCTTTCATCTTGCAATACTGCGCCACCAGATCCTTGCCTTTTATAATATTACTCTCTTTAAATTCTGTCTTAAACCACTGATTAATCTTATTTTTCGCCTGGGTGCTCTTTACCATGCCCAGCCAGTCACGGCTCGGGCCTTTAGAGTTCTGAGACGTAAGAATCTCAATACGGTCGCCGTTTCTAAGTCTCTGATCAATGGGAACCAGTTTCCCGTTGACTCTGGCGCCGATCATTTTATTGCCCACGGCGCTGTGAATACTGTAGGCAAAATCTATGGTGTTGGAACCCGCAGGCAGCGTTTTTACGTCCCCGTTGGGCGTAAAACAATATACATTGTCTGAAAACAGATCCAGATCGCTTTTTAACAGGCTCATAAACTCCTTGTTATCAGATGTATCCTGCTGCCATTCCAGGATCTGCCGAAGCCAGGTCAGCTTCGCTTCCGCGCTGTTTTTGCCCTCTACATTCTTCTCTTCGCTGCCGCCGCTTTCTTTATATTTCCAATGGGCGGCAATGCCGTATTCTGCCGTACGGTGCATCTCATAAGTCCGTATCTGAATCTCAAAAGGCTGACCTTTCAATCCGATCAGCGTTGTATGAAGCGCCTGATACATATTTGGTTTGGGCATGGCAATATAGTCTTTAAAGCGTCCGGGAATCGGCTTGTACATCTCATGAATAACGCCTAGGGCAGCATAGCAGTCTTTTACGGACTTCACCAGAATACGCACGGCAAATAAATCATAGATCTGATCAAGTGTCTTGTCCTGATTGACCATCTTTTTGTAAATACTGAAAAAATGTTTGACCCGGCCTTTTACATCCGCCTCAATCTTGGCATTATCCATATGCTGCTTGACTTCCGCCACAATGGCCTGCACATACTGCTCCCTGGAACTTCTCTTTTCCGCAATTTGAGACACCAGATCATAATATACCTCAGGCTCTAAGTATTTAAGCGCCAGATCATCCAGCTCCACCTTTACTTTAGCAATACCAAGACGCTGGGCGATGGGCGCATAGATATCCATCGTCTCCCTGGCCTTCTCTTTTTGCTTCTCAGGGCGCATATATTTTAAAGTACGCATATTGTGTAAACGGTCGGCCAGCTTGATTAAGATAACCCGGATGTCCTTTGCCATAGCAAGAAACATCTTTCTTAAATTTTCTGCCTGCTCATCCACCTTATCCGCCGAATAGTTTAACTGGCCCAGTTTGGTAACACCGTCCACCAGAAGCGCCACCTCGTCGCTGAAAGCCCTGGACACATCCTCCGTAGTCATTGGCGTGTCTTCCACCACGTCATGCAAAAGCCCGGCAACAATGCTCTCTTTGTCCAGTTCCAGGTCCGCCAGGATAATCGCCACACAGAGCGGATGTATAATATACGGCTCGCCCGATTTGCGCACTTGTCCCTCATGAAAGCTTAAAGCGGTCTGATACGCTTTTTCAATCATGGAAATATCTGTGGAAGGATGATACCGGACCACGCTTTTTATCAATTCCCGATACAGGTCTTCCGGACTGGTAAAATCCTTCATCACCGGAATCTCCCTGTCTTCTCTATCTATTTTCTTTGCCTGTACTTCTGCCATGTCTCTCACCATCTCAATAAAAAGTTATTTACTTTCCTTCATAGCAAATCACGCTTTCAACATCATACTTTGCAAGTCTTTCTCTTCCTTTAAGTCCTGCCAGTTCCATCAAAAAAACCATCTTAACGACCTCTCCGCCCAAAAGTTCCACCAGCTTTGCCGCGGCTTCAATGGTTCCTCCTGTAGCGATCAAATCGTCGATCAACACCACTTTCTGTCCCGGCCTGACAGAATCTTTGTGCATCTCTATCTGTGCGGTTCCATATTCCAGCTCATATTCCATGGATATGGTTTCCCGGGGAAGCTTCCCCTTTTTACGCACCAGCACAAAAGGCTTATGCAGGTTATAAGCCACCGGCATACCAAAGATAAATCCTCTGGATTCCGTTCCCGCGATCAAATCAAAATCCAGTCCTTCCAATCTTTTTTGAATCTCATCAATGGCAAGCGTCAAACCTTCCGCATCCTGTAAGACGGATGTCACATCCCGAAATATAATCCCTGGTTCCGGAAAATCCGGAATACTAACTACATAATCTTCTAATTTTTTCATCTGTACCCCTTTTTATTTAGATTCGTTAATATTCGCACTGGATTAAATATACCACAAAACAAACGGGTTCGCAATGTCTTGTACACGGTCAACTATAATTAAGAATACGGATTTGCAGCCTTCTTTCCCCCCGAAACTCATTAAATTCCGGATAATAAAGTATATGCATCGTCGGTTTTTTACGCAGTTTTTCAAAAACTTCGTCCATACAGCTGTTAAAATAGATGCCTTCCAGTATGCCCTGGCTCTCATCCTTTAATTTCATACGGAGTACATTTCTATTCTTTCCAACTATTCGGGATTCTAAAATACGCACGTTGCGGGCCGCGAACACAGGCTTTGTATTTCCTTTGCCAAAAGGCTCCAGAAGCGCCAGTTCTTCCACAAGCGTCTCCGACATACAGGCAAAAGGCAGCGCCATATCAATATGAATCACCTCTGTCAAATCCGCCTCTGTCAGACTGCATCCTTCATTCAGCCTTTTTCTGAACTCATCCACTTTATCTTCCGGTAAAGACAAGCCCGCAGCCATAGGATGTCCGCCGTATTTAAGAAACAGCTCTTTACAGCGGCTCATCTCTTCAAACATGGAATACGCCTCTATGGAACGCCCCGAACCTTTGACCGCTTCTTCACCTTTTGTCAGCACAAAAACCGGACGGTAATAACGCTCGCGAACCCGCCCGGCTATAATCCCTGCCAGGCTTTCATGACAATCCGGCAAGTAAATGACTAGCACCCGGTCATCGGCCAGACCGCCCTTTTCGATCTTAGCCACCGCTTCTTCTACGCCTTTTTCCGTCAGCGACTTGCGTTCATCGTTCATGGCCTTCAATTCGGCAGCCCGCTCCATAGCCAGTTCTTCCTCTTCTGTGTTAAGAAGCGCCAGCGCCCGTTTCGCCGTATCCAGGCGACCGCTGGCATTGATACAAGGACCTAAGACAAATCCGATATGATAGGCGCTTAAATGATCCCGCGCAAGTTCGTTGACTTTGATCAGCGCAGACATCCCAGGATGAGAGGTGTGCTGCAGCAGTTTTAAACCTTCTTTTACAAGGATACGGTT
>CAJUMT010000203.1 GCA_910587495.1 uncultured Lachnospiraceae bacterium
TGCGGGAAAAATTCGTTTCCAGAAGCCAGGAGAATCTACATAACATGCGATGGGGCGGCAGTAATTCATCTCGCAGCCGGGCATGGAAAATGAACGATTAGGCAGCTGGAATTATACTATTACTCCAAATTGAAAGGAGTAATTTATTAACAGTTCCTAACCTGTGCCTTTCGATAATAGAATTGCCTGCGTTGTTTTTCTGTCATTTGCTGAAACTGCCCCTTCCATGTGAAAAGTCTAATCCTGCCAGAAAACTGACGTTTCTGCCAGAATTCTTGAATTCCGCCAAAATCCTGTTACTATAAATATGAGGTTTTGTCGCTGTACGATTCCGGCATTTTTGCGTTTGGAATGGATGCAGAATGTAAAACAGGATTTAGGAACTGACAGGGATACTATTGTGTGCCTGTGTAAGACGGGAATGATCAGGAGGTAAATAATGATGGACTGGATGTTAAAGAAAATACTGTCATTGCTGCTGGCTGTGACGGTGATAGCAGGGATGAACGGTGTGCCGGTTTGGGCAGCAGATTCTGCCGGGCAGGAAAACGGTATCGAAGAGTATACTGGAAACGTCGCATTTACTGTAACAATGGATGAAACGACTGACACGTATCAAAATTACAATGACTTTGCATATATATGGAAAAATCTACAAGGGAAGACGGCTGAGATTTGTCTGCTGGAAAATTTGAACTTGGACACTATAACTTTTGATCATGATGGTAATACAGATTTTCTTCACACACTTAAACTTGAATCGGGGAACATTACTCTTAAAATAGCTAATGGTAAAAAACTGTATAATACAACACACGAGCAGCTTATTTGGATAGCTGGTGGTACATTTACGCTGGAAGGAGGTGAATCTTCTGAACTTTCTACAGGAACGCGCGGAGTAGTAATAGGTGTTGGCAATGCCAGTGTACAAATCCAAGGGAATGTAAGGCTGAAGGGTAATACTTGCATATCGGCAGATAAAAGCAGCGATGTGAGAATCAGCCAGTGTATTTTGGAAGGCGAAGAACTTGCTGTACATGTACATGACGGATATGTAAATGACATACTTGAAAATGGGTTTGCATATCAGCAAAATAACGAGGTCGACACTGATCAATGGAAATGGATAACAGATGGCGACCGGATTGACCGGCTTGGGCCTGGCACTTTTCGAGTAATGGAGTCTCCAGTAAAATTCAACCAGCAGCCGCAAAGCACAACCGTAACATATGGTGATACTCTGCCAGCTTTACAAGCAGGAGCTGAAATAACGCAGCCAGATGCGGTCGCAACAAGAGATATCGCCTATAAGTGGTATCAGATGGAAGGAGACGATGCCAGGGAAACGAATACAACAAGTCCAGAATACGTTTTTTCAGAAATCCTGGATGCCGGCAGTTACCGGTACTATTGCAGGGCGACTTGTGATTGGTTTTCTCTGAACAGTAAGACGGCTGTTATAACCGTAACCCCAAAACCAGTTACGGCAAAGATTGTAAGCACAGGCGATATTATAAAGGAATATGATGGAACGACAGATGTACCGTCCGGACTGCTGTCTGTCCAGCTGGATGGCATTCTTGATTCAGACAGCGTCACCCCCTCTGCTCTGTTCTATTATGACAGTCCAGAGCCTGGCATCCGCAAAATCACAGCTAAAATTAATCTTTTCGGAGACGATGCAGCTAATTATGAGCTGGACAGCGACACAATTTCTGTAGATGGAAAGATTACAGGGACAGAATCGGATATCCCGGTGACGGGTGTGTTGCTGGACAGACATTCTCTAAGTATGACTGTGGGCGGCAGACAGCAGTTAACAGCCAGCATACTGCCGGAAAATGCTTCCAATAAAAATGTATCATGGACTTCGGATAATCCGGCAGCGGCATCTGTGGACAGCAGCGGGAATATTACGGCTGTCGGTGCAGGCAGTGCGGTGATTACTGTTACCACTGCGGACGGGAACCGTACGGACTCCTGTACGGTCACGGTCAGCAGCGCAGGCGGCAGTACGGGCAGTGGCGGCAGTTCAGGCAATATATTTATATATGTTAATCTGCCATTTGTCAAAGGCCATCCGGACAAAAAAGGATGGACTGCGATTCAGAAAGAAGCTGTGACAGTGCCGGAAGGCGGAACGACAGATATCGACATGAACGGTTCTGTTTTGGTTCCGGGCAGTTTTTTTACAGCCGTCAAAGGCAGGGATATTACGGTCGTCTTTGATATGGGCAGCGGTATCTCATGGAGCGTATGCGGGAAAGATATCACGGCAGAAACAGCAAGTGACATAAATCTGTCCGTAAGAGCCGGCGCGGGGAAGATTCCCCGGGATGTTTTAAACAGCACGGCAGGCGCTTCTGCACACCTGGAACTGAGTCCTGTCCATAACGGACCGTTTGGTTTTACGGCAGTGCTTACAATCCAGACCTGCATCGGAGGGAACGGTATTATGATTGGTACCGGAAAGACAGATGCAGTCGCCGGGATGTATGCAAACCTGTTTGCTTATGACCCTGACCAGCGCAGCCTGTCATTTATCTGTGCAGACTGTGTGGGAGACGACGGGAAGGTACGTCTGCCGGCTGTCGGTGCATCGGACTGGACCGTCATTCTGTCGGCATACCCGATGGACGGCACAGATGTATCGGAAGACCCTTCAGCGTCCCAGAACGGGACAGAGCCGGAAAATCCACAGGAGCCGGAAGAAACTGCAAAAGCACAGGTGAAGTCCGTAAAGCTCTCCAAAACTGTGTACACATACAGCGGAAAGGCAAAAAAACCGGCCGTCACAGCAGTGGATACAGCTGGCAGGCGGATTTCGGACAGATATTATACAGTAAGCTATCAGAATAACGTAAAAGCCGGCAGGGCAGCAGCTGTAATCAAGTTCAAGGGCGGCTACAGTGGTACCGTGAAAAAGACATTTACGATACGCCCGGCAGGCACTTCCATGAAAAAGACCACCGCACTGTCCGGCGGCTTTACTGTAAAATGGGCAAAAAGGACTTCCCAGACCAGCGGGTACCAGATTCAGTATTCTAGGACTGCCGGATTCAAGGGAAACAGTACCCACAGCGCATTTGTGAAAAAGGCTTCGACAACAGCAAAGACTGTGAAAAAACTGTCGGCCGGCAAAAAATATTATGTGCGCATCCGCACTTACAAGACAGTAAAAACAGGCGGTAAAAACACAAATATTTATTCCGCATGGAGCAATGCAGCAGTGCTGCGGGTAAAATAAATAGAATCCTGATGGATTGACAGGCGTCTGCCAGAAATGGCAGGCGCTTTGTTTTGCACTGAGGCTGTGAACCGTCCCTTCGTCTACATAGTTTTTTCACATTTCATTTTAACGAAATTTAAGTTTCAGATGCTATCATCTCCTCAAACAAAAAGACGTCATGCGCTGCCGGCGCAGCGGACTATAGAAACAAGGAGAATCATCATGGATTATCAGAACATATTCAAAAGACATGAAATGAAATACCTGCTGAGCCGCCAGGAAAAAGAACGGATGCTGGAAGCGATGAAACCATACATGCGCCCGGAGCCGTACGGCCATACCTGCATCCGTAATATTTATTTAGATTCAGACACCTTCCGCCTCATCCGGCGTTCTCTGGAAAAACCAGTCTATAAAGAAAAGCTGCGGGTGCGAAGCTGCCAGAGAATGCTTCCAGTCCGGCGCTCCTCTGCCCGTCCGGTCGCAGATTGCAGACGAAATCGACTATTTCCGCAGCTGGTACCGGCCGCTGCGCCCCGCCGCCCCGCCGTATTTCTTTCCTATGAGCGTGAGGCATAGGAATCCACAGACGGGAGCGGCTTTAGGGCCATCTGCGCTGGGGCCAGGAAAACGCCTATCGCGATATCAAATACCCCCTATGCCTGAAAGCGCTCCATTTGAAGAAATACGAGTATGTCGTGCAGGAAATATGGGCAAGGGCCATACTGCATAATTTCTGTTCAGAGACAGCTTTCCATGTGGAAGTTGAAAAACAAGGGAGGAAACATGAATATCAGGTAAATTATTCAGAAGCTGTAAAGACATGCAGGAAGTTTCTGCGCATCCATGACGGAAAAAGCGTCATGGATGTGGAGAGCCTGATTGCCAGCAATATTGAGGCAGTCAGGCCGGGGAGAGCCTTTCCACGCCAGAAAAGGTTCAAGATCCCTATGAGCTTCTGCTATCGAAATTGCCGCAAAAGTCACCACTAAAACAACATCATCATTATACATCAATTTCCAGACGAACTCAACTATATTAAAGAAATAGTTTGTTTCGTCTTAAAGCTATGCCCAATTTTCTTTTCTCCATCCGAAAACTATACTTTATTTATAGAATATTCGGATTATTATATTCCATTTTCAAGTAAATCCGTACTTTTTATGTTAAGTTAATCATGTTGTTGTAGTTTTAATCATCAATAATGATGTTTGACATCTTAAGTAAATGACATTGGGTGTGAACAGTAACCATTTCTCCACATATACATGACCGAATATGAAAACACCTTGAGTTTCCGCAAACTGTAATTCCAAAATGAATATAATCTCCCAAAGCACCAATCTGCCAAATCTTGAAAAGATATAGAGCAGCAGTCTTATGAATAGAGGCACTTTAATAAGCCCCGCCGGAACCGGACTTTGGGAAACATATTCTTTTATCTATTCAAACAGCCAGCTTAAGGCAGAGTTGACGGTATGCAGGGCGCCTTGTCCTGAACCAGAGTCTGATGCCTTCTTTCGCATATGAAAGTATGCCTGAGATGCCTTTTGCCAGCCGGTAATAGCAAAATACTATTTTTTCTTTAATCGGATCGGCAGTTCGTATAATTGCAACTTTTAACATATTGGTTTCTGATTTCATAGAAATATGTCCCAGAAATGCCATGCACAAAGTGATGTAAAAATTTAATGCATTGATTGCCTTTAGTTTCCGTACCCGGAAATTTTCAAACTGGAACACCTGCTTCTTACAACGGAAATATTCTTCGATTTTCCATCTGGAAAAATAAAGTTTTGCAGCCCTTATTACATCATCTTTCGATTTGATCTCTTTGTTTGTTGCAAGCATCATTGGATGTTCTGTAATGCCATAGACAAGGACGAGATAAATATCTTTTCTGGAAGCAGTGATCTGTACTTTTATGTGGGAAAGATAAGCATCATGCATCTTCCCTTTATAAAATAGCGGGAGTTTCACCTTGCCTTTCCTGCGGTTGCGCAGTTCCGTAGCAAATACCCACTTATTGTGGTACAGAAGCTTACGCTTTGCAGTCAGACGTATCACATAATCCTGCCCAATGGAATCCAACTTCAGGAACATTTTATTATCATCATAACCACGATCCATGACAAAGGTTGCTTTTCCGAACAGTGCTTTCGCACGTTCCATTGCAGAGAAGGTTACATCATTGATGGAAGTGAAATTCTTCTCTTTAGAAGAATGGATCTCTGAAAAGATGCTGACAGGATGATTGCTGTCTGTAAGTACAGTCGCTTCCGTTACATGATATCCCTTTTTATAAACATTCTTTGTTGCGGTGCTCTCTGAGCCATCGCGCACCCAGCCGAGGGATTCAAATTTGTAACCGTCAGGTTTGACAACGTCACTGTCATCGATATGGATAACTGGCTGGTCCGGGCACCATTTTTTCACTTGTGTCAGATAAGCTTTCAGAGCCTCTTTGGGTGTTCCTTTTGCAAGATGTCTGGAAAGACGGTCAACAATGTTAATCTTTTTGGAAGGTTCCTGTAACTGGTCAACGATATCGGTAAGAATACAGCTGCCGGAGGAAAGAATACCATAATTCATGTCAGCAATAAACTTTCTTTCCGGCTTGGGAAGGTTTCTGGAAATTTTATTAGAAAAAGATAAAATTTCCCGTTTCATTTGATAAGTATTTGATGTAAAATGAACCACAGGGAATCCTCCTTCTTTTTGTTTAGTATGATTTTTTTGTGGTGATTAAATTTTACATCAAAAAGGAATAGGATTCCTTATATTTTGGGCGTTTTTTGAAAGTTGTTTATAATAAAGCTGAAGGTATTAGGGTTCTGTGGATAAATCTG
>CAJUMT010000204.1 GCA_910587495.1 uncultured Lachnospiraceae bacterium
AGAACATGGAAATTGTCCGCCTGGGTAAAGATCAGATTTCTTTCTATAATATTGATCAGGAGGAGATCGAAAAAGATCCGGTGGAGATTAAATGGGATGCCGAGGCGGCTGAAAAGGGCGGTTACGAGCATTTTATGATGAAAGAGATCCAGGAGCAGCCTCAGGCTGTCCGGGATACGCTGAACTCTTATGTGAAGGATAAAAAGATCGACTTAAGTTCTGTAGGGCTTACAGAGGAGGAAATAAAAAATATATCCCGTCTCTATATTGTGGCCTGCGGCAGTGCTTACCATGTGGGTATGACCGCAAAATATGTAATAGAAGATCTGGTAAAAATTCCGGTGGAAGTGGATTTGGCTTCCGAATTTAGATATCGGAATCCGGTGCTTTTAGAAGATTCGTTAGTGGTGATTATCAGTCAGTCCGGTGAGACGGCCGACAGTCTGGCGGCTCTTCGGGAAGCCAGGAGCAGAGGTGTGCGTGTGCTGGCCATTGTCAATGTGGTCGGTTCAAGTATTGCCCGGGAGGCGGACAATGTGTTTTATACTCTTGCGGGGCCGGAGATCGCCGTGGCTACCACAAAGGCGTACAGCACGCAGCTGGTCGCCTGCTATTTATTGGCGATCCAGTTTGCGCTTGTAAGGGAAAAGATCAGCCTGCAGCATGCAGAGGGGCTGGTGGAAGAACTGGCAACTTTACCGGATAAGATAGCCAAAATACTCGAAGATAAGGAAAGACTGCAATGGTTTTCCAGCAAATTTTCTAATGTGCATGACATCTTTTTTATCGGCAGAGGTATTGATTATACCATCAGCATGGAAGGCAGCTTGAAGATGAAGGAGATCAGCTATGTCCATTCTGAGGCTTATGCCGCCGGGGAACTCAAACATGGTACGATCTCTTTGGTGGAAGACGGCGTTTTGGTAGTCTGCGTGCTGACTCAGGATACACTGTTTGAAAAATCTCTATCTAATATGGTGGAAGTCAAGAGCCGGGGCGCATATCTGATGGGACTTACGAATTACGGCAATTATTCCGTGGAGGATACGGCGGACTTTACTTTTTATGTACCCAGGACCGATCCGCATTTTACCACCAGCCTTGCCATCATTCCGTTGCAGCTTATGGGGTATTATGTAAGCTGCGCTAAAGGTTTGGATGTGGATAAACCAAGGAATTTGGCAAAATCCGTGACCGTGGAATAAAAAAATTAAATTTTTATGTTGCATTTCAAAAAAAATTAATGTATAATTATTAAAAATTAAAAAAATTATGCAAAGGAGCATAAGAAAAAGAATTTCTTATGCTCCTTTTTTACTGGACACAGGAAAAGAGGAATATAAGTATGGACAGTATGGACCGAAGCATCCTGCGCTGCCTGAGCGAAAATTCCAGGCAGTCCGCCACTGAGATCAGCCAGAAGGTGCATTTGTCGGTGGCAGCCGTGATTGAACGCATCCGTAAACTGGAACGAAACGGAGTAATCGTGCAGTATACCATTATAGTGGATCAGCCCAAAGTGGGAAATGATGTGGCCGCTTTGATGGAGGTTTCCTTGGAACATCCAAAATATTATGATGTTTTTTGGGAAATGATTAAAGATAATCCCAGCATAGTGGCCTGTGATTATCTGACCGGAGACTGTGATTTTATGCTGAAAATAAGGACGCAGTCTTCAGAAACTTTAGAACAGCTCCACCGCACCATAAAAAATATTCATGGGGTAGCCGGTACAAAGACTTTTTTTGTACTGAAAGAATTAAAAAATGGACTTACTGCCTTTCCCGAGGCATAGAGATAAATAAGTCAAAATATTTTACATTGGAGGGAAAGATGTTATGGAAACGATTGTAAAAAACATTGAAGTCATTAACGGGATATTGAATGATTTTATCTGGGGACCCTATATGCTGGTCTTTTTTCTGCTGGTGGGCGCCATGTTCACCATACGGACCGGATTTTTTCAGATTACGCAGATCAAAAAATGGATGGATGTCACATTTTTAAGCATATTTAAAAACCGCAAAGTGCTTAAAACCGATGATAAACATGCTATTTCGCAGTTCCAGTCTTTATGTACGGCGCTTGCGGCTACTATCGGTACAGGTAATATCGCCGGTGTGGCTACGGCCATCGCCCTTGGAGGCCCCGGCGCGGTATTCTGGATGTGGCTGTCTGCATTTGTGGGAATGATGACCAATTATGCGGAAAATACACTGGGTATTAAATACCGTTATCGTAATGAAAAGGGCGAATGGATCGGCGGCGCCATGATCTACATAGAGAGAGGTCTTCACTGCAAATGGCTGGCGATTATCTTTTCTTTGTTCTGTTTCCTTGCTTCTTTTGGTATTGGAAATATGACCCAGGCCAATTCCATCGCCAGCGGATTGAAAGATTCTTTCGGCGTACCTGCAGGCGCGACGGCGGTCGTCATTATGTTTTTCGTGGCGCTGGTTATTGTGGGCGGTATCAAAAGAATCGCATCCGTAACCGAAAAGATTGTACCATTTATGGCGGTTTTCTATATTATCGGCGGACTGGTGGTTATTTTGTGCCATGCTTCCAACGTACCCGCCGCTTTTGCCATGATTTTTACAGAAGCTTTTAATTTCCGCGCAGCCGGAAGCGGCGTGTTAGGATATGGGATTATGACTGCTATGAAAAGGGGAATTTCCCGAGGCGTATTCTCCAATGAAGCCGGACTTGGTTCTTCTGTTATGGTACACTCTGCCTCTGATGTGGAAGAACCTGTGATTCAGGGTATGTGGGGCGTATTTGAAGTTTTTGCCGACACGATTGTGGTCTGCACCATCACCTGTCTTACGATCCTTACTTCCGGTGTTTATAATATGGACGCATACCTGACAGACATTGCGGCAGGCGTGGAGGTTGTGTCCGGAACAACCCTGACGGCAAACGCTTTTGCGACAGTGATCCCGCACGGCGATAAATTCGTGGCCATCGCCATTATGATGTTCGCTTTTTCCACGATTCTTGGCTGGTCTTATTATGGCGAGCGTGCAGTGGATTATCTGTTTGGAAGCAAGGCGATTATGGCTTACAAAGTAGTCTTTGTGATTGTCATTTTCTTTGGATGCACAGGTTCTTTATCGCTGGTATGGGATATCGCCGATACGCTGAACGGTTTCATGTCCGTACCTAACCTGATTGCGGTGACCTTGCTAAGCGGCCAGGTTGTGGAGATGACAAGGAGTTATTTGTCGAAAAATAAATAAACGAATAAGATAAATCCCGATGGTAACAATAATTCCGACAGCGAAAGCCCGAACAGCGATTTAAAAGTACCGGCGCTGGAAAGGCTGGAGCGGAATTATTAACAGCGAAGCCCTGGACAGTGCCCAGATTGACTTTCGGAAGCGAAGCGGAGGAAAGTTAATCTAGTACCGGGAACTGGGAAGGGCGGAGCGGAACTTAAACAGCGAAGCCCTGGACAGTGCCCAGATTGACTTTCGGAAGCGAAGCGGAGGAAAGTTAATCTAGTACCGGGGAACTGGGAAGGGCGGAGCGGAACTATAATAGGAGGGATTTATATGAATAAAGGATTGGATTGTCTTGCACTTACCATTGTGATCATCGGCGCCATCAACTGGGGGTTGATTGGATTTTTCAAAATTGATCTTGTGGCATGGATCTTCGGAAATCTGAATTGGGTATCCAGGGTCGTGTACGCTTTGGTCGGACTTTGCGGGTTATATTTAATTTCTTTCTACGCGCGTCTGTCGGACAGGTAGACGACAGGGAATTTTGTCCGCAAAGGGATGTTGCCATTTTTGCTCGCTTATGATATACTCGTACCGGTGTGGTATTTAACAGGGTAAAATTGAATAGGTGTTTAGTGAAATGACAATTGAGATGTCAAAAGAATTGAAAAATATGCTGTCAGGCAGCAGACTCCCTTTATATGAAAGGGCAGTTGTATTTGCGGCTGTAGCGCATGGCGGCATGACGCGCAAAGGGAACAGGATACCCTATCTGAGTCATCCCATCGAGGCTGCGGCCATCGTTGCGGAGATGACGGATGATGAAGATCTCATTGCGGCGGCAGTGCTGCACGATGTTCTGGAAGATACGCCGGTTACGTTTCAGGAGATAAAAGAGTATTTTGGGGAACGAATCGCGTATTATGTAAAAGGTGAATCCGAGGACAAGATGAGGGAATATCCGCCCGAGGACACCTGGATACAGCGCAAAAAAGAGACAATTACATTTCTTAAGGAGCGGGCAGACAGAAATTCCAGGATGCTGGCGTTGGGGGACAAACTGTCCAATCTCCGTTCGATTAAAAGGGACGAGAAGGCGGTTGGGGACCGGCTGTGGGATAGGTTTCACCAGAAGGATAAGGCGATGCATGGATGGATGTACCGTCAGACTGCGGAGGCTTTAAAAGAGCTTGCAGAGTATCCGGCGTGGAAGGAGTATGACGGTCTGGTCAGAGAAGTGTTCGAACAAGAGTAAATGAGGCAAGGGGGCTGTATGTGGCGTACAGTCCCTTTTTATAGCGGAACTATAACAGCGAAGATCCGTACGGCGCCCGGAATGATTTTTGGACGCAGGGCGGTCGAAAATTATTCCAGTACATGGGCGCCGGAAGGATCGAAGCGGAACTTTAATAGGAGGATAAAGTCATGAAAGCATATTGTGAGATGAGCAAAGAAGAATTGAAGGCACTGGAAAAAGAGCTTACAGCTCAGTATGAGGAGGCAAAGGCAAAAGGATTGAAACTGGACATGTCCAGAGGTAAGCCCGCGGCTGAGCAGTTGGATATGACCATGCCTATGATGGATATTTTTAACAGAAATTTTGATATGAGAGACGAAAAAGGTGTGGATGTCAGAAACTATGGTAATCTGGAGGGAATTTGGGGCGCCAGAAGACTGTTGGGCGAGATGCTTGGCGTAGATCCGGAGCACGTCATCGTATTTGGAACAGCCAGTTTAAATGTTATGTACGATACGGTTTCACGTTCTGTGACCCATGGCGTTATGGGCAGCACACCCTGGTGCAAACTTGATAAAGTAAAATTTTTGTGCCCTGCTCCGGGTTATGACAGGCATTTTGCTATTACGGAACATTTCGGTATCGAGATGATTACGATTCCCATGAACGAAGACGGCCCGGATATGGATATGGTGGAAAAACTGGTCAGCGAAGACCCGGCTGTTAAAGGAATCTGGTGCGTACCTATGTATACCAACCCTCTGGGCATCACTTATTCGGAAGAAGTATGCCGCAGGATGGCAGATTTAAATCCGGCAGCCGGGGATTTCAGAATCTACTGGGATAACGCTTACTGTGTCCATCATTTGTATGACGACAAACAGGATACCCTTCCGGAACTTCTGTCCATGTGCCGTGCCAACGGGAAAGAAGATATGGTGCTGGAGTTTGCGTCCACTTCCAAGATCAGTTTTGCCGGAGCGGGCATCAGTTGTATTGCGGCGTCGCTGGGCAACCTGGAGTGGGTGAAAAAATCCATGACGATTCAGATCATCAGCCATGACAAGATCAACCAGCTTCGCCATGTGCTTTATTTTAAAGATCTGGACGGAATCAAAGAACATATGAGAAAACACGCGGCGATTATGCGACCCAAGTTCGATATGGTGCTGGAAATACTGGAAAAAGAGCTGGGCGGACTTGGAATTGCCACCTGGACGAAACCTCTGGGCGGATATTTCATATCTTTTAATTCCATGGACGGATGCGCAAAAGAGATTGTGCAGAAATGTAAAGACGCAGGCGTTACATTGACCGGAGCGGGGGCGACTTATCCGTATAAAAAAGATCCTCATGACAGTAACATAAGAATTGCACCGTCTTATCCAACGATGGAGGAGTTAAGAGCGTCAGGGGAATTGTTTGTGCTGTGCGTGAAGCTGGTAAGCGTGGAAAGGCTGCTGGAAAAGTAGGCTGTTTGTTTTGATTGGGTTCATTGTAAAATAAGATGCGACAAGGGAAATATACTCTAAAGCATCTTATTT
>CAJUMT010000205.1 GCA_910587495.1 uncultured Lachnospiraceae bacterium
TTTTACCAGAAAAAATGGATTGTTCATAATTTATTTACTCATGCGTTTGTCGTGTCCCGCCGCTTTTGATTCCTCGCATTTCCACAAAAATCCCCCCAAAGCACAAATCCGCGCTCCAGGGGGATCATTTAATTTACCTGATAATCTTTCTCGGGCACTCTTCTTTACATTTACCGCACCCGGTACATTTGTCGTAGTCCACATGGGCTACATTGCCTTCCACCACGATGGCGCCTGCCTCGCAGTTCTTTACGCATTTCATGCAGCCGATGCAGCCTGCTTTGCAGGCCTTCGTGACGTCTTTGCCTTTGTCATGGGACGCGCACTGTACATAATGTACGCCCTCTGCCGGCACCAGCTCGATCAGCTTCTTCGGACATGCCGCCACGCATTTTCCGCAGGCCTTGCAGGCATCCGGATCTACCACCGCTACCCCGTTTATAATATGGATCGCGTCAAACTGGCACTCTTTTACGCATGCGCCGTATCCAAGGCATCCGAAGGTACAGGTCTTATCTCCGCCGTTTTGCATCATGCTGACAAACCGGCAGTCGTCCGCGCCCGTATATTCATAGTTTTTGGGAGCAATATCGCAGGTTCCGGCACATTTTACAAAAGCCACCTTGCGCACGCCCGCGCCTGCTTCCACGCCCATGATAGCCGCGATCTTCTCACCCACGGGAGCGCCGCCCACCGGACAGCCATTGACCGGAGCTTCTCCTTTGGCGATGGCCGCCGCCAGGCCGTCGCAGCCTGCGTATCCGCAGCCGCCGCAGTTATTTCCCGGAAGACATTCACGGACGGCGACTTCTTTTTCATCCACTTCTACTGCAAATTTCTCACCGGCTGCCCCAAGGAACAGTCCGATGAAAATTCCAACACCGCCGACAATGACTGTGGCGATGACAATACCCATTACGCTCATCCTCTTGCACCCCCTATATTATACCTGAAAATCCGCAAAACGCGATAGCCATCAGCCCTGCGGTCACCAGCACGATCGGAGAACCCTTAAGCGCCGGGGATATGTCATTATATTCCAGTTTCTCACGAATACCTGCCAGAAGGATAATGGAAATGGTAAAACCGCATGCCACGGCAAAGCCGTTTACCGTACTCGTCAGAATATCGTAGCCCTTGGTGGCGTTCGTCAAAGCTACGCCAAGCACGGCGCAGTTGGTCGTGATCAGGGGAAGATATACACCAAGCGCCTGATACAAAGACTGCATGGTCTTTTTCAGGAACATTTCCACAAACTGTACCAGACAGGCGATGACCAGGATAAACACAATCGTCTGAAGATAGGTCATCCCCAGAGGAATTAAAAGCACCTTATCGATCACGCTGGTCACAAAAGATGCCAGAGTGATGACAAAGATAACCGCCGCGCCCATACCTGCGGCAGTCTCCACTTTCTTGGATACGCCCAGGAAAGGGCAGATGCCGAGGAACTGGCTTAATACTACGTTGTTTACCAGGGCGGACCCAATGGCAATCATTAATAATTCTTTCATCTGTTCCTACCCCCTATTCCTTTGCGTTCCCGCATTTGGCGCCGCAGGAAGCACAGTCTGCGTTACATCCGCTCTGGATCTTGGATACGTCTTTGCCCTTCTTCGCCAGATTCAGCTTCACTTTGTTCTGTACGCCGGTCAAAAATGCCAGTACGAAGAAAGCGCCCGGCGCCATGACAAAGATAGATACCGGTTCATAAGACGCCGGGAGCACGGCAACGCCGAAAATCTTCCCCGCGCCGATCAGCTCACGGACAAGTCCGATACTGGTAAGGCCCACCGTAAAGCCAAGTCCCATCCCGATGCCGTCGAACAGAGACGGTATCATGGGATTTTTGGAAGCATATGCCTCTGCACGGCCAAGAATAATACAGTTTACCACGATCAGCGGAATATAAAGCCCAAGGCTTTCATTCAGCGTCGGGATATACGCCTGGAGCAAAAACTGCACGATAGTCACAAAGGACGCCACAATCACGATGAAAGCCGGAACACGAACATCGTCCGGTATCACCTTGCGAAGCATGGAAATAATCAGGTTGGACATGGCCAGGATTACCATGGTGGTAAGTCCCATCCCCAGTCCGTTTATGGCGCTGGTCGTGACCGCAAGGGTCGGACACATACCAAGCATCATCACAAATGTAGGATTTTCTTTTATAATACCATTATATAAACGCTCACCTGCTGAATTCATATCTCACGCCCCCTTTACTCAGCATAATAACCGGCCGCACTAAGCGCCGCATTTACCGCGCCTGTGACAGCCTTTGTGGTAATCGTCGCGCTGCTGACCGCATCAATCTCGTTGGGCGCGGACTTGCCGGACTTGGTATAAGCGATCTCATCCGCCTGAATCCCTGCAAACTGCCCTTTAAAATTATCCGTATCCGCATTCATTCCAAGGCCTGCCGTCTCGCTGATAGAAAGGAACGAGATGCCCAGCATGGTCATATCATTCTGGATGCCCACTGTCATCTGGATATTTCCGCCATAGCCTTCCGGAGTCGTAATATTGATCACATGGCCGATTACATTTCCGGACGCGTCCAAAGCTTCCGCGATCTCGTTGATCTCCTGAGAGGTATAACCTTTTTCAGCCATACGTCCTGCCGGGCCTGCCACGTCTGCAACTTCGTTAAAAGATTCCGCAGACGGAAATACTTCCGCGTAAGCTTTCGCTTTTGCCAAAGCTTCCTGTTCCGCGATAGGCGCTGCAGTCAGTTCATGTACAAATCCGAGTAAAAGTCCTGACACCAACGTGATTGCCGTAAGAATCAGGGTATTTTTGATGATCTTATTCATTATTTTTTATCCCCCTTTTCTTTTACCAGGCCGAATGCCATGGGAACCGTATACTTCTCAATCAGCGGAACCAACAGGTTGGAGAAAATGATCGCATAGGATACGCCCTCTGCGGAAGCGCCAAAACAGCGGAAAATACCGGTCAGTATACCAAGGGCCACGCCATATACGATCTGCCCCGCCGGTGTGATCGGACTAGTCACATAATCTGTCGCCATAAACCATGCGCCCAGCATCAGGCCGCCGCCTGCAAGCTGCGCCAGCAGGTAAGAGCCGTCAAGTCCGTGTCCGCCGAACAGAAGTATAAACACCACAAATGTTACAAGATACGTCCCGGGAATCTTGATATTGATTACACCCCGATACAGCATATAAGCCGCGCCGATCAAAATAGCGATGGTCGAAGTCTCGCCAATGGTACCTGCCGTATTTCCGATCACCATCTGAAGGGTATCTACGGTTCCGCCTTCTCTTAATACAGCCAGCGGAGTCGCCCCGGTAAATGTATCATAAGCAAAGTTTGTCATTCTTCCCGCGAAAGAAATCAAAAGGAAACATCTCGCGCCCAGAGCCGGATTCATAAAGTTCTGACCCAGGCCGCCGAAAAGCTGCTTTACGATCAGGATTGCGAAGATGCCGCCCAGTACCGCCATCCACCAGGTCGCGCTGACTGGCAGGTTCAGAGAAAGCAGAAGTCCTGTGACTACCGCACTGTAATCTCCTACTGTGACCGGCTTATGCATCAGTTTTTCATATATGTACTCGGTTGCCACACAGGTAGCAATAGTAATTAAAACAAGCAGCAAAGCCTTCATCCCGAAATGGTACACGCCAAACAAGGATGCCGGCAGTAAAGCAATGACCACGTCCCGCATGATATTTGCGCTGGTCACTTTGTCTCTAATATGTGGTGAGGAAGATACTTTCCTTAAATCACCCACATGACTCACCTCTTTCTTTTTTCAATTATTTCTTACGGTTAGCCATAACCATACGTCTTACATTTTTGATCATCTGCGCCAGCGGCCTTTTAGCAGGACAGGCGTAGCTGCAGCATCCGCATTCCACACATTCCATACCATGCCATTTCTGGAAAGATTCCAGATCGAATTTTTCCGCGAACTGAGACAATCTGGCCGGAATCAGCCCTTCATCACAGGCCGTTACACAGCGCCCGCAGTTGATACAGGCTGTCGTCTGGGACTCTGACACAGCGTCATTTGCCAAACAGGTAATGGCAGAGGTGGTCTTTGTCGTCGGAACTTCCAGATCGAACATGGCGAATCCCATCATAGGGCCGCCGGAGATCACTTTCTTCTCCTGCGTTTTAAATCCACCCGCCGCTTCAATAAGCTCCGCCACATTGGTTCCCATTTTACATTCAAAATTGCTTGGACTTTTGATGGCGTCACCGGAAATGGTCACTATTCTGGAAGTCAGCGGCTTTCCTAAGATGACCGCGTCATAGATAGAAGTGATCGTATCGCAGTTGTCTACCACGCATCCCAAATCCGCCGGTAGCATTCTGGAATTAAGATCCCGGCCTGTCACCGCATGGATCAGCATACGCTCCGCGCCCTGGGGATACTTGGTCTTTAAAACTTTCACCTGAATACGGGTCTCGCCCTCGCATTCCTTTTGCATGATCTTGATCGCCTCGGGTTTGTTATCCTCTATACAGATGCAGCCCTGGGCGCTTCCGAACAGCTCCAGCACCACTTTCAGGCCGCCTACCACTTTCTCCGGTCGCTCCATCATGATACGATAATCGGAGGTCAGATATGGCTCGCACTCTGCACAGTTCACAAGCACATAGTCTATCTTATCCGGATCCTTAGGAGAAAGCTTCACATGGGTAGGAAATCCCGCGCCGCCCATGCCGACCACACCGGACTCGCGGATGACTCCTAAAATATCTTCTTTCGTCATCTGGTCAAAAGGTTTGATGGAGAGCCCGGGCGCTTCTTCATACAGCCCGTCATTCTCAACCACAATAGAATTAACCTTTGCCCCTGTGGACACAAAATGAGGCTCGATCGCTTTTACTACACCGGACACTGACGCGTAAATCGGTGAAGATACAAATCCCCCTGCCTCCGCGATCTTTTGTCCCACCAGTACACGGTCGCCTTTTGCCACGACTGGAGACGCGGGCGCACCGATATGCTGAGACAGCGGATAGATCAAGTCCCCTTTTGGCAAATAAGGGACGATCGACTTATCTTTGGATAAATCTTTGCCGTCATAAGGGTGTACGCCACCCTTAAAAGTTAAAGTAGCCATAAGAATCCTTCTTTCTATAAATATTCCGGCATGACCCGGATAATCAAACAAAACAAATACTTGTGAAAAAATGAACAAACAGATAACATCAACAGAGGACATACGGATACCCCGCATGTCCTCCTTACAATCCGTCTGAATCCTCTATTACTCGAAGTCTTCTCCGGCATCCTCTGCCGGAACCTCCAAAGCTTTCATACTCAGGCTGATCTTGCGATCTTCGCCATTAAAATCCACTACTTTTGCAGTGACTACCTGACCTACGCTCAACACGTCTGAGGGCTTTTCCACATGTTCCCTGGAAATCTGGGATACATGCAGCAGCGCATCCACACCCGGCTCCAGCTCTACAAAAGCGCCAAAATCAGTCATGCGTGCGACTTTGCCTTCCACTGTATTGCCGACTGCATACTTTTCATCTGCGGTCAGCCACGGATTGGCGTCGTCAAACTTAAGACTTAAAGCGATCTTAGTTCCTTTAATCTCTTTAATCAATACACTTAACTGATCGCCGACTTTAAACATCTTCTTCGGATGCTCAACGCGTCCCCAGGACATCTCGGATATATGCAGAAGTCCGTCCGCGCCGCCCAAATCGATAAATGCTCCGAAATCAGTCACATTCTTGACTGTTCCTTCCACTACATCGCCTTCTTTAATTCTAGCGAATAACTCTTCCTGCAGTTTAAGCTTTCTCTCTACCAGAAGCTGCTTGCGGTCGCCGATGATCCTTCTTCTTCTGGGATTAAACTCAGTGATCACAAATTCAATCTCCTGATCCGCATATTTTCCCAGATTCTTCTCATACATATCTGATACGAGGCTTGCCGGAATAAAGATCCTGCTCTCGTCAATCACTACGCTTAAACCGCCGTCAAGAACCTG
>CAJUMT010000206.1 GCA_910587495.1 uncultured Lachnospiraceae bacterium
CTTGCTGTGTGACTGGAGTTCAGACGTGTGCTCTTCCGATCTGATGACGGAGCAGATCCAGATACGAAAAGCGGAGGTGGATCAAAAGCTCATTCAGATGAAAAGCGAGAAGCTTAATCAGGACGAGCATTTAGAGCGGCAGCGTCAGGCGCTTTTAGAAGTCCGCCAGGAATTAGGTCAGGTGACGGACGACCGCGGGAAGTTAGAAGAGCGGATCAAAGAACTGCAGCAGCAGATTACGATAGGAAGGAAACGGCTGGAAGACGGGCAGACCATTTATCACAGAGAATCTTCCCGGCTGGAATCTCTTAAGAATCTTGCCGAACGCTATGACGGATACGGCGGCAGCATCCGCAGAGTCATGGAACAAAAAGAAAAAACAGGCGGTATCTGCGGCGTTGTGGCGGATCTAATACAAACGGAGAAAAAGTATGAGACTGCCATTGAGACAGCCCTTGGCGGCAGCATCCAGAATGTGGTGACAGAGGATGAAGAGACGGCCAAAGGCCTGATACGTTTTTTAAAACAGAACCGTTTTGGAAGAGTGACGTTTCTGCCTTTGACAGCGGTAAAAAATCCGCCCCGGTTTAATCAGTCTCAAGCATTAAATGAGCCGGGTGTCATAGGATTGGCTCATACGCTGGTCAGTACCGAAGACCGTTATCTGCATATCATGGCACAGCTTTTGGGCAGAGTGGTAGTAGTGGACCAGATTGATCATGCCATTACCTTGCAGAGAAAATACCGCTACAGCCTGCGTATTGTGACTCTGGAAGGGGAATCTTTAAACCCGGGCGGTTCCATGACAGGAGGCGCTTTTAAGAACAGCAGCAGTCTTTTGAGCCGTAACCGGGAAATTGAGGAATTAAAAGAAAAAGTAGACCGGTGCAGGCAGGATATGGAAAAAATCCAGAAAGAGCTGACCGGTATTCAAAATGAAAGAAGCAGATGTTATCTGGAACTGGACGCGGGCGTAGCCAGCCTGCAGGCCCTTCGGGTGAGAGAAAACACCGCCAGGATGAATGTGGAGCAGTTAGAAGGACAGAACCAGACAGCGGATCAGGAATTTCTCCAGCTTCAAAAAGAAAGCGCAGAGTTGGAACGCCAGAAGCAGGAGATTCAGGAATTGAAAAAAGAGAATCAGCAGGAGCTTGCAGATTCCGAGTCCATGGAAAAGGCCCACACCGCTTCGGTGGAAATCTATCAAAAGCGCATGGAAGAAGAAAGGGAAGAAGAGACCAAAGCGGCCAGGGTTTTAGAAGATTACCATCTGGACGCGGCATCACTCGAACAGAAAGCTCAGTTCACGGCATCCAATTTAAGACGTATTGAGGGAGAACTTGCAAAACTTTTTCATGAGCGGGAAGAACTGGAGCAGAACAGGCAAAAAGCGGAGGCGGACAGTAAAGAGCGGGAGGATGGAATAAAGGCGCTTAAAAGCGGCATGGACGAGACCGAAGAAGAGATCCGTAAACTGGAAGAACAAGTAACGGATCTTGGCAGACAAAAAGAAACGCAGTCGGCTTCCCATAAAAATTTCTTCGCGATGCGGGAGGAACTGTCTTCTCGCAGGAATGATCTGGATAAAGAGCTTTTTCGTCTGGACAGCCAGAAAGAAAAGCTGGACGAAACTTCAGAGAATCTGATGAACCATATGTGGGCAGAATATGAGCTGACCTACAACGCGGCGCTGCCGCTTCGGAAAGAGGAGTATACAAACCTTCCGGAGCTGAAAAAAAGCTGCGGGGAAGTAAAGGAAGAAATTAAAGGCCTGGGCAATGTGAATGTCAACGCCATTGAAGATTATAAAGAAGTGTCTGAACGCTACACGTTTATGGACGGACAAAGAAATGACCTGATTGAGGCGGAAGAGGCTTTAAAACAGGTGATAAAAGAGCTGGACAGCGGCATGAAAAAACAATTTTCCGAGCAGTTTGCACTGATTCAGAAAGAGTTCGACAAAGCATTCAAAGAACTGTTCGGCGGCGGCAGGGGTACGCTGGAACTGATTGATGAAGAAGATATACTGGAAACCGGTATCCGCATTATCGCCCAGCCGCCCGGGAAGAAGCTGCAGAATATGATGCAGCTGTCCGGCGGCGAAAAGGCGCTTACCGCCATCTCGCTTCTGTTCGCCATACAAAATTTAAAGCCGTCGCCTTTTTGTCTGCTGGATGAGATTGAGGCGGCGTTAGACGATTCCAATGTGGTGCGTTTTGCGAAATATTTACATAAACTGACCAAATATACCCAGTTTATCGTCATCACGCACAGACGGGGGACGATGAATGCAGCGGACCGTCTGTATGGGATCACCATGCAGGAAAAGGGTGTGTCCACCCTTGTGTCTGTTAATCTGATCGAGAATGATCTGGATAAATAAAGGCGGAAGTTAAATTAGGAGGTGCCATAATGGCTGAAGAAAAAAAAGGATTTTTCAGGCGCCTGGCAGAGGGATTAAGCAAGACCAGGAACAATATTGTGTCAGGGATAGACGCAATATTCAACGGATTTTCTGATATTGACGATGATTTTTACGACGAGATCGAAGAAATCCTGATTATGGGCGATATCGGGATCAATGCCACGACCAGCATTATAGAAAATCTGAAAAAGAAGGTAAAAGAACAGCATATAAAGAAACCTGATGAATGTAAAGAGCTTTTGATCAACAGTATCAGGGAGCAGATGGAAGTGGGCGAGACCGCCTACGATTTTGAGCAGCGCACTTCCGTGGTTCTTGTAATTGGAGTCAACGGAGTCGGAAAGACCACTTCAGTGGGTAAACTGGCAGGTAAGCTAAAGGAGCAGGGCCGCAAAGTGATTCTCGCGGCGGCGGATACGTTCCGGGCAGCGGCAGGAGAGCAGCTGACCGAGTGGGCGAACAGAGCCGGTGTGGAGATTATCGGCGGCAGCGAGGGCGCGGACCCTGCCTCCGTGGTCTATGACGCGGTATGCGCAGCCAAGGCAAGAAAAGCGGATGTGCTTTTGATTGATACGGCCGGAAGGCTTCATAATAAAAAGAACTTGATGGAAGAGCTTCGTAAGATCAATAGAATTATTGAGCGGGAATATCCGGATGCCTACAGGGAGACAATGGTGGTATTGGACGGTACAACCGGACAGAATGCATTAGAGCAGGCGCGCCAGTTTGGTGAAGCGGCGGAGCTGACCGGTATTATCTTAACCAAATTAGACGGCACGGCCAAAGGCGGAATTGCCGTAGCCATTCAGTCTGAATTAAATGTTCCGGTGAAATACATCGGTGTCGGTGAGCACATTGACGATTTGCAGAAATTTGACGCGGACGCATTTGTAAAAGCTCTGTTTTTGACAGAACCGAGGGAATAAAATACAAGAGTAGATAGGAGATAGTATTAAGATGATGACTTTAGAGAAGTTCGAGGAAGCCTGTGAAGTCGTAAGCAGGGTGACAATAGAGACAAGGCTGATGCACAGTCAATATTTCAGCGAACAGTCAGGAAATAAGGTGTATTTAAAACCGGAGAATATGCAGAAGACCGGCGCGTTTAAAATTCGCGGCGCTTACTATAAGATTAGTACTCTGACCGATGAAGAGCGCGAAAAAGGACTGATCACCGCCTCAGCAGGCAACCATGCCCAGGGCGTGGCTTACGCGGCGAAAGAATATGGCTGTAAAGCAGTTATCGTAATGCCTACCACGACGCCCCTGATTAAAGTTAACCATACCAAAGAATACGGAGCCGAGGTGGTTCTGCACGGGAATGATTACGACGAGGCCTGCGCTCACGCTTACGAGCTGGCGAAGGAACACGGCTATACATTTATCCATCCTTTTGACGATCTGGATGTGGCGTCCGGCCAGGGAACCATATCCATGGAAATATTCAAAGAACTCCCCCTGGTGGACTGTATTCTGGTGCCCATCGGCGGCGGCGGGCTTGCCGCAGGTGTGGCGACGCTGGCAAAACAGCTGAATCCGAAGATTCAGGTCATCGGAGTCGAGCCGGAAGGGGCAAACTGCATGGAGCAGTCCCTTGCTAAAGGCGAGGTTATTTGCCTGGAACACAGCAATACCATCGCTGACGGTACGGCAGTGCGTCAGCCGGGAAAAGATATATTTCCTTATATTCAGCAGAATATCGACAAAGTCATCTCTGTTCCGGACGACGATTTGATTGTGGCGTTTCTGGATATGGTGGAGAATCATAAAATGATTGTGGAAAATTCCGGGCTTCTGACCGTAGCGGCTCTTAAATATTTGAATATGTCCGGAAAAAAAGTCGTATGTATTTTAAGCGGGGGAAATATGGATATTATCACCATGTCCTCCGTCGTGCAGCATGGACTGATTCAGAGAGACAGGATATTTACCGTATCTGTCCTTCTGCCGGATAAACCAGGCGAACTGGTCCATGTGGCTTCCATCATTGCAGGACAGCAGGGTAATGTGATTCGACTGGATCATAACCAGTTTGTCAGCACCAACCGTAATGCAGCCGTAGAACTTAAAATTACTTTGGAAGCATTCGGAACCGAACATAAAGAGCGGATTATCCGCGAACTGAAGAACAATGGCTACCGCCCCAAACTAATCAGGGCAAACATATAGTAGCGGAACTTTAAAACAGCGAAGTCTATATAATGCGGATTGATCTTGGGACGCAAGGTGGTCAAAGATCAATCCAGATACCGTCATTAGATAGACGGAGCGGAACTTGCAAAAGGAGAGTAAAGAATGGAAAGCAGAATTGAAAAAACAATCGAAAGACACAGTAAAGGTTATAATTGCGCGCAGGCAGTCGTTTGCACCTACTGCGACCTGCTTGGAATGGATGAGGAAGCGGCGTTCCGCCTGTCAGAAGGATTTGGCGCAGGCATGGGCGGTATGGAGGCAACCTGCGGCGCGTTGTCAGGCGCTGTTATGTTATCCGGCTTAAAGGGCAGCGACGGCAATCTGGAGGCTCCAAAGACCAAGGGAAGCACCTACAAACTTTCCAAAGAGATGGTAAAACGCTTTCAGGAAGAGTGCGGTTCCACCATCTGTAAGGAGATCAAAGGCGTCGATACAGGCAAACCAAAACACGCGTGTCCGGACTGCATTAAAGGCGCTGCAGCCATCGTAGAGGATATGCTGCTCGGAGATAAGAATGAGTAAATATAAAAAGATTCAGGCCGCTCTTTTAGGCGCCGGGACTGTGGGCGGCGGCGTCTATAAACTTCTGGAAAGAAGAAAAGCCGAGATGCCGGAAAAGATTCAGGCAGAATTTGAGATCAGCAAAGTCCTGGTACGAAGCCTGGGAAAGAAAAGAGAAGGGATACCTGACGAGGTCCTGACCGACGACTGGGACAGTATCATAAAAGACCCGGATATCAGTATCGTTATAGAACTGATGGGCGGCATAGAGCCTGCCCGCACCCGTATCCTTGAAGCGCTTGCCGCCGGTAAACATGTTGTGACCGCCAATAAAGACCTGATGGCAGAGCATGGCAAAGAATTGATGGATATGGCTGAAAAACATCACTGTGATTTGCAGTTCGAGGCAGCAGTGGGCGGCGGCATTCCCATCATCCGTCCTTTAAAAGAATGTCTGGCGGGCAATGACATCACAGAAGTGATGGGTATTGTCAATGGTACGACCAATTATATCCTGACCCGTATGACAGAGGACGGCATGGATTTTGAGGATGCGCTTAAGAAAGCCCAGGAGCTTGGCTTTGCCGAGTCGGACCCTACGGCGGATATCGAAGGCCTGGACGCAGGGCGCAAGATGGCGATCCTTGCTTCTATTGCTTTTCATTCCCGTGTGACCTTTCAGGATGTGGATGTAAAAGGTATCACAAAGATTACGGCCGCGGATATTCAGTACGCCAA
>CAJUMT010000207.1:0-5309 GCA_910587495.1 uncultured Lachnospiraceae bacterium
TTATACAACGGAAAGTCCTGTACGATATTTTTTATTAAAAACTTGTAAAGTGGTGAAAAGTTATTTAAGATATAACCAGAGGAAGGGGAAAAGATAGATGACGTACACGGATATACTGGCAGCAATGTCTGTGGCCTTTACTATAATGGCAATGTATGGGACGGGGTATATCCTGTTTCGATTTGCAAAGCCATTTATGGAATATAAAAAGGGGGCAGTCTTATCAGGGACTGCTTATTTTGCTGTCATGCTGACGCTGTATCTTGTGCCGGTAGAGATAAACACATTTGCAGCATACAGCATAGGGGTATTGTCGGCGTTTTTTGTCATGTGCAGGATTGATCGAAGAAATTATAAACAGAAGACGTTTATAGCGGTAACCTTTTTTTCCCTGCACGGGCTGTCAGAATATATGACGAGGATCGTAACAGATGCCATATATGAAGTAAAGCCTGTATCAGATGCTTTTTATACACCGCAGGGACATCTGCTGACAAAAATTCTGATATTTGGAGGAGTGGAACTGCTGGATACGGGAATCGGGTTCGCATTATTGGGGATCAGTGTAAGATATATCGTAAAAAACTGCGTTTACAAAAGGGAGAACATGAGTATGAAGGAAATGCTTATGCTGATTGTACCTTCTATCACGGGGATGACTGGATACGGAATCATGATACAATATCAGACCAGCTCAGGAATGAGCTGGATGGAGCCTATTTCCGGCTTATACAATGGGCTGGCATTTCTGCACTTTGGCATATCCATGATTACGATAGTGGTAATGACCATACTGTTCCAAAACATCAAGGCTGGACAGGAAGAAAAGCTGCAGAACGAACTGCTCGCCACGCAGGCTGATAGTATCGAAAAGCATATCAGGCAGGTGGAGAGCCTGTACCAGAACATACGCAGTATAAAACATGACATGACAAACCATATCCTTACGCTGGAAAGGCTTTATGCTGGAAACAATACCGGGGAGGCGGTGGAGTATGGACAGGAACTGAAATCTGCGCTTTCTCAGATAATCGGGGAGATAAAAAGCGGCAATCCCGTAACGGATGTGATCTTGCAGGAATTCAAAAATGAAGCGGAAAAACAGAAAATACGTTTCCGGTCAGATTTTTATTATCCCACTGGCACAAACATCAATGCGTTTGATGTCAGTGTGATATTGAACAATGCCTTACAGAATGCAATGGAAAATTTACCGCGTATTCCATCAGGAAATGCAGAAAAGAGCGAAATGCAATCGATCTGTGTCCTTTCTTATCACAGGAATAATGCTTATATGATTGAGATAAGCAACAGCTTCACTGGACATCTGCAATGGGATGAAGAACGGGATCTGCCTGTTACATCAAAAGAAAAAACGGAAGGTCATGGATATGGATTGTCCAATATCCGTATGGTAGCGAGGAAGTATTCCGGGGATATAGCCATTGACTTGAAGAATGATGAATTCTGCCTTAGTATTATGCTGATGATGGAATGAAAAAGAGCCTCTTATACCGGAAGCGGTCTGGTATGGGAGGTATTATTCTGTGTTCACAGCAGAAAAAGGCCGGTTCACTGCATAACCGTTTAGTTTGTGAAATTTTACTCCGAAACAATGATTGACAACAGGCGGAGATGGTTCGGATCAGCCAGGGAAGCGCCGATTAAATTCACAAAAAATCTTGTTAAGGAGGATAACAAATGAATATCAATCATTTGCAGAGAACACTGCCGCAAACATACTTACTCCGGGGCATCCGGCATGATAGATGACTTTGAAAAGGCCATGTCGGAGTTTGAAGGAGAGGAAGGGGCAGAGGAGGGGACCTTTGACAGCTATGTGAATAAGATGGCTTGCGCTTATCAGTTACTGAAAGACCGTATAGAGGAAAAATATGAGACATCTGGCGGCGGGAAGGAATATTATGCTGCGGAGGATGGAAGCATACAGGAACTGACAAAGGAAAGAGAACTGGAAATGCTGGATAAAACCTATGAAACGCACAGCAGGTTTATGGCAGCAGCTACGCAGATCTGGAGTGAATTACAGCATTTTAAGGTACAGACGGTATATCACTCTGGCGGTTTGGAGAAGGAAACAGCTGCTGTGAAAAATCGAAGTACAGGAATCAAAGAGCGGGCTTACCGTGTGTTTATGGCGGCAGTCAGTGAGAAGAATGGAAAGCAGGGAGTTTCGGTTCCTTCTTATGTGAGGGATACCCTGAATGGCATTTGGGATTATTATGCAGACTGAAAGCATTAAGCCAGCCAGTGCAGACTGCTTTCGAAAGTATGACAGGAAAAGGATTTCAGATTTTAAAGACAGGGAGGAAAAGAAAAATGACAATCAATGGTATCAATGGAGCGAATACACAAATGGGGAAGATGGGAATGAACCAGGCAGCGGATTCTTACAGCCGGAACATTCAGAGCCAGATTGCAAGCGCACAGAAACAGATGCAGGAGCTTTCTTCCAACGAAGATATGACATTGGAAGAAAAAATGAAGAAACGTCAGGAAATACAGAAGCAGATCAGTGACCTGAATATGCAGTTAAGGCAGCATCAGATGGAGCAGCGTAAAGAGAAACAGCAGGCAGAAAGATCTTCTATGAATGATATGCCTGGAGGCACAAGAAGCGCTGGAAATACAAAAGCAGGAAACAAAAACACGGGGTTTTCACAGGCAGGAATGACAGCGCTGATCTCTGCGGACAGTTCTATAAAACAGGCGAAGGTGCAAGGCAGCGTGGCATCAAAAATGGAAGGAAAATCCAGGATTCTGCAGTCTGAAATCAAACTGGATCAGGCCAGAGGCTGCGATACGCAGAAAAAGGAAGAAGAACTTGCTGAGGTAAAACAGAAAGCATCAGAAGCGGCATCATCACAGTTTTCTACGCTGGCAGACGCAGGCAGGACGATGGAGGAAGCTGCAAAGGCAGATAGCAGGAAAGAAAAGGATGATAAGAATGGCAAGGATAATAAGGATGCAAAGACCGTTTCCAATGATGCGGCAGCAGCCAGGACCACATCACAACAGCCGGTATCCTATGTGCCGGTGGACATCTGTTTATAGGAGAGAAGCCTGTGTCAGCAGTTCTTAATTTATGATTGTGCCAGCTGTGTAAACCTATGATTGGGGTTATGATTTTTTTGTCTTTATGGCTGGGACTGCCAATCCTTGCAGCAGCCTGCCCTGGAGCTGGATAATATCTTTGCAGCCAGGTATTCGGACAAGGAAGCAGCAGACCTGAAGTGTCACTCAAAGACCAAAACCCCGGTGGAAGAACTGGCAGTTTATGAAGCGGTATCGATAAAATTAGAAAAATGAAAATCTTATGGCTTGTTCAGCAGCATTAGAAAAAATAAAAAGTTAACCATCGCTATGGTTTTACTCCATATGCGGCGGTCTGCCATTTCTGTAACAGCTATTTACTGTATTAGAAACCACTTGCAAGGAAACAGCAGAATCAGAAGTGATATGCTTACACGAAGGTTTATTTTTACCTGAATCCGTGAAATTTAAGTCGGTACTATTTCCTTTAGAACCATATTTTACAAGGTCTCTTGGGATTTAGAAGTACCAAAATTTCTTCAACCATTGGGTGATAGAATTTTAGCATCTCGAAAAGCTGGAATACAGCATAAATCTTGGTTTTCTATGCCTAATTATGCAATTGAACTTCACGGATTCAGGTTTTATATATCGGCTATGTGCCGCCTTGCGGGTATCTGCCTTATGAGTGACTGGGCATTTTTTTAGAGATGCCCAGTCACTACTGTTAAGTGTCCAGATATAACATTTTTCTTCCTTTTTGCTGATATATGCCGATAAAATAAATGGACGGGAAAATCATAGGCTTTATGAATCATAAAATCGGCATGGTACAGAACAGGAAAAACGGAGAAAAATGCCGTGTCTGAAACTGCAGAATTTATGGAAACTGTGGCAGAGAAAGCAGCGCAGGGTAAATATGATAAAAATGATTTTGATGAGAAAGCCTTTGCATCAGTCGGGGCGAATGCGCCAGAAGAAGTGAAGAAGGCATGGATGCGGCAAAGGAAACCGGCATGAACGGACTTGGGATATCTGGGAACGGCATGCTGACGCATATTTCGAAGATGATGGTGCAGAGGATGGAAAACTGGATGAAAGGAACCGGCGGTACAAATAATCTGCTCGGAAGCACAGTGCAGTCGGCAGTCAGTGCAGCAGAGAAGGCACTTTATGATCTGGATCACCCGCGTTCCACGGAGAACTTAAATAGCATAGATGTACAGAGGCAGCAAATGAAGGAACGGGAGTTCTGCCAGTTGTTTTTAGAGAAGCTGGGTGCGCTGGTATCGGAAAATAACGGGTGATTATGGAGGACTGGAAAAATGAATGTTAACGGAATAGGAACAGCGGGGCATCCGGTATGGCAGGAGAACGAAAGGACACAGCAGAATACGGCTGGGAAAAGTTTTGCGGCACAGGTGAATCAGGTGGCAGACATGCCAAAAGTCTATCATATTTTTACTGATGAAGATATGCTGTGGACCGGCGGGAACGGCACGGGTCTGTCTTATTATCTAAAATATGCAGAAGATTCAGCAGAGGAGGATCCAGTAATCATCGCAAAAGGCGTTGATGAAAATGGAGATGAATTTGAAAAGGCCATACATATTAATGAAGTAAACCCCAGGTCAGCTTCTGTTGTGGAAATGCGTGCACTGGAAGCGCATATGAGTTTGAAAAAACTGGGAGGCTTTACTTCCCTTCCGATGGAAGCCGGGGCTATGGGATTGAATGACCGGACCGATTTCATGGATATGTTCCGGAAACAGATTGGCGACATGAAGCTGCTGTTCCAGAAAAGGACGGCGGCATATTACCAGAACAGTATGCAGGCATATTGGGATTTTATGAACAGGAAATAAATTTCATTACGCATTTCCCAATCAGCCATATTTAAGCAAGGCGAGTTTTGGCAAGAAACAAGAAGGGATGGCGGGAGTGAAAGAAATATGCAGTATTATCAATACGATAAATACCCAATCGAGTTTGTGCTGTCAGAAAATATAGATAAACATTTTGATTTTCATAACCATGCAAGTCATTATGTCATATCAGTAGTTCTGCAGGGAACGGCTGTCCTTTGTCTGGATGACAGGGAAGCGGTGTGCCGCAAGGGAGATGTGTTCATCATTCCTCCTTATGCAATACATTCTGTGCGTCAGGGAAAATATGCGCGTCTGCTATCCATGTGTATAGGTACTGCTTTTATAAAGGAGACGAATATAGAAACAGCAGAGGAATTTTTCCGGAAA
>CAJUMT010000207.1:5319-5850 GCA_910587495.1 uncultured Lachnospiraceae bacterium
ATTTTTGGGAAAGAACAGGGAAATACATTGCTGGTTTCCGTGCGGGAAGTTTACTGCCACTGGGATAACGGATGGAAAGAGATGGATTCAGATATAAAAATTCTGACAGATAAGATTGTCAGCTGCCCGGAACAGGAACGGTCTGCAGAATCATTGGCGGCGGATATTTTTGTCAGTAAATATTATCTCATAAGAAAATTTAGAAACAGTATCGGAATGACGCCGCATCAGTTCTGTATCCAGAACCGCATACGGAAATCACAGAGTCTGCTGGATGGGGAAAAGACAATCAGCAGGATTGCTGCAGAAATGGGGTTTTATGACCAGAGCCACTTTGACAAGGCTTTCCATAGGATTGTCGGGATATCTCCGTCGGAATATATCCGCTCAAAAAAACGGATCGGACAGAGTATATAGGGCAATTTTTTACAAGACAGGAGCGCTTCCAGAGAATATGATGAAAACGTAAGTCAGTTCACATATTTTATCGGAGGTGCAGAATGGATACATTTGAATTGTTTAACAATGGAA
>CAJUMT010000208.1 GCA_910587495.1 uncultured Lachnospiraceae bacterium
TTTACGTTGTGTGGAAAAGGCGTCTTTGATCGGGCATGTTCCGCAGGTGCTGTATCATTGGCGAAGTCACAGCGCTTCCACGGCTGCTGACCCGCAGAGCAAGAATTATGCTTATGAAGCAGGTAAGAGAGCAGTGGAAGAGCATCTGAAACGTGCCGATGTTGAGGCCTCGGTGGAACAGATGGAAAATCCGGGATTTTACAGGGTTGTTTACGCCCTGCGTTC
This sequence comes from uncultured Lachnospiraceae bacterium, assembly GCA_910587495.1. Classification (GTDB taxonomy): domain Bacteria; phylum Bacillota; class Clostridia; order Lachnospirales; family Lachnospiraceae; genus Hominiventricola. Next base: position 226 of record CAJUMT010000208.1, read on the forward strand.
CGCGCCGAAGGTAAGTATTGTTCTTTTAGATGTGGCAAAGGCGGCTGCTTTGAAGGCCTTTTTTAAAGCAGCGGAAGAAAACCGCACTTATGCCAATGTAGAAGTTTTGATTCTGCTGGACGATCCCGTAAAAAATAAATTAATTCTGAATTTTATAAAAGAACATAGACAAATACCAATAAAAGTAGTATATTGTACTAGTGCATGTAATAAATTTGTAACATTTTCAAGGCTTGCAGAGAAGCTGGACAGCGAATATTTACTTTTTTTAGAGAGCCGGATCGGGAAAATGTCCAGAGGATGGATGGAAAATTTCCTGGGGAACGCCATGCGCCCGGAAGCGGGAGCAGTGGGAGGCCGTATTTATGACAGCGCCAGAAAGTACAAATATGGGGCGAAGGTACTTGGCCTTACCGGTCTGGCAGGAGATGCTTTTGCGGGACTTAAGGCAGGATATACGGGATATTTTCATAAAACTGTGCTGCAGCAGAATTACCATGCTGTAACAGGGAAGGCTATGATGGTAAACAGGGCGCGCTTTCTTTTGGCAGGAGGTTTTTCCGAAGATGTGGAAGATCGGATGAAAGATGTGGATCTGTGCTTGAAATTAGAACGTCTGGGATTTAAAAATATCTATGAGCCGGGAATTATCTTTATCGAACAGAAATATGGTTCGGGCAGGAAGAAAACAACCAGGCCTGCGGCAGCTTTTGAAAAAAAATGGAAAGATATCCTTTTGGAGCCGGACAGGTATTATAACTGTAATCTGTCGCTTAATGATACACAGTGGCGGATTTTGGAGGACGCATGTGGGACGTAACGATTGTGATTCCGAATTATAACGGGATTTCATACCTGGATGCCTGCCTGTGTTCCCTTTTTGCGCAGAAAGACGTCCGGGCTGAGATTCTGGTGGTGGATAATGGATCCACAGACGGAAGTTTAGAATATATACAGAAGCATTTTCCAGCATGCAGTTTGATTTGTCTGGATCAGAATTACGGGTTCTGCCGGGCAGTGAATGAAGGAATAAAAAGAGCAAAAAGTCCTTATGTTATACTTTTGAACAACGATACGAAAGCCAGGCCGGATTTTGCAAGGAAGCTTCTGGATGCTATGCAGGCGGATAAGAGACGTTTTTCTTGTGCGGCCAGGATGCTTCAGTATCATGCACCGGATCTTCTGGATAATGCCGGAGATTTTTACTGCGCGTTCGGATGGGGGATTGCAAGAGGCAAGAATAAGCCTGCCGCATCTTATGCCAAAGGCAGTAAGATTTTTTCTTCCTGTGCCGGCGCCGCAATTTATCGGAAAGAACTGGTGGAGCGGCTGGGCGGTTTTGACGAGGCACATTTTGCTTATCTGGAAGACATGGATTTATCCTACCGGGCAAAGATCCATGGATATTATCACTGGTATGTGCCGGAAGCGGAAGTGCTTCATATAGGAAGCGCTACCAGCGGTTCCCGCTATAATCATTTTAAAGTTATACATTCGGCGGGAAATAATGTGTATTTGATCTATAAAAATATGCCCTTTTTGCAGATATTACTGAATGCGCCTTTTTTGCTGGCGGGATTTTTAATCAAATATCTGTTTTTTGTAAAAAAAGGACTGGGAAGGGATTATCGGGCGGGCTTGTTCAGAGGCCTTGGGCTATGCAAAAACAATCCGGACCGTAAGGTACGGTTTTGCATGGAACATATGAGGGAATATATAAAGATCCAGTTGGAGCTTTGGAAGAATATCCTTCTTTTTGTGTCATAAATTATGACTGCCGAAAGAGACAGGTGAGGAGCTTTGATTAAAGATAATCAACGGTATTTTAACCGGCTTCATGTCGTAGTGGATGCCGCTGTTATTTGCGTCGCGTATCTGCTGGCATGGATTTTAAAGTTTGTCATATTAAGAGATCCGCCGGGACTTGGTTTTTACCAGTACTGCCTGGTATTGGTTCCTATTGTACTTTTATACCTGGTTCTGTATCTGGCGTTCAACCTGTATACTTCCAAGCGGGTGCAGGGGCGCAGACTGGAAGCCGGCAACATTATAAAGGCGAATACCATAGGCCTTCTGCTGGTAATGGGCGTATTGTTTTTGCTCAGAGGTTATAATGATTATGCCGATTATTATTCCAAGACGATGCTGTTTTATTTTTATGGCATTAATATCGTATTGGAGGCGTTGGTCCGCAATCTGATTCGGGTCGGATTAAGAAAGATCCGCAGAAGCGGGTTTAATCTGCGGCATATTATTTTTGTGGGCTACAGCAGCGCGGCAGAGGCGTTTATTGACCGGATTCGTTCCAACCCCCAATGGGGATATAAAGTCAGCGGAATATTGGATGACAATAAAGAAATTGGGTTCACCTATAAAAATGTGGCGATTTTAGGGACTACGGACGAATTGGAGACGATTCTGGAAAACAACCGTCTGGACGAGATCGCGCTGACGCTGGGGCTTCAGGAATATTATAAATTAAAACATATTGTTGCTATCTGTGAAAAATCCGGCGTGCATACAAAATTTGTTCCGGATTATAATGATATTATCCCCACAAAGCCTTACACGGAAGACTTGCTGGGGCTGCCAGTGGTGAACATCCGGCATGTGCCGCTGACGAATACATTTAATATGGTATGTAAAAGGATCGTGGATATTGCGGGAGCTGTAGCTGCGATCGCTATATTTTCACCTGTGATGCTGATCACGGCTATTCTGGTAAAGACGACCTCGAAAGGGCCTCTTATATATAAACAGGAGCGTGTTGGCCTTCATAACCAGACGTTCCAGATGTACAAATTCCGCTCTATGGAAGTGCAGTCGGAGAGAAAAGAGAAAAGAGCCTGGACTGTGCGCAACGACCCGCGCGTGACCGGTGTGGGAAAGATCATCCGCAGGACCAGTATCGACGAGCTTCCGCAGCTGTTCAACATATTAAAAGGGGATATGAGCCTGGTTGGGCCGCGTCCGGAACGTCCGTTTTTTGTGGAAAAGTTCAGGGAGGAAATTCCCCGCTATATGGTAAAACATCAGGTTCGGCCCGGACTTACGGGCTGGGCGCAGGTAAACGGATACAGAGGGGATACATCGATCAGAAAACGTATTGAATACGACCTGTATTATATAGAGAACTGGTCTATGGGGCTGGATATTAAGATTCTGTTCCTGACGTTCTTTAAAGGTTTTGTGAATAAGAATGCTTATTAACAGGCGTAGAAAGGATGAATTATGGCAAAAGAGACTTTGAAAAAAACAGGATCGAAAAAAAGTATTTCTAAAAAAAGCACTTCTGTGAAAAACGCGCATAGTTCCGCAAAGAAAAAAGGACCTTCCAAAAAAAAGGCAGTGAAAAAAAAGAAACGGGCGATTATTTTCGGCGTGGAGATTGTGCTTTTGCTGGTACTGGTGGCGGGATTTTATGTGGTCAGGCTTCTTGATCAGGTCCAGAGGCCCCAGGTGGAGCCGGAAGATATGCATGTGAATGAGTCGATCACGCCGGAGACGGTAGAGACCATGTCAGGATATATGAATGTGGCGTTGTTTGGGCTGGATACCCGTACCGCCGGACAGCTTGGTAAAGGAAACAACAGCGATACGATCATTATAGCAAGCATTAATAATGATACGAAAGAAGTAAAACTGGTGTCCGTGTACCGTGATACTTACCTGGATCTGACCAATGGTAAATATAACAAATGTAACCAGGCTTATCAGTCAGGAGGACCGGGACAGGCAGTTCGGATGCTGAACAAGAACCTGGATCTGGATATTGAATACTATATTGCGGTGGACTTTGCAGCCCTGACAGAGGCGGTCGATCTGCTGGGTGGAATTTATATTGACGTGGACGAGTCAGAGATTAGTCATCTGAATAATTACACGGTAGAGACTTCGAAAGTGACCGGCGTTGCCACCACCAAACTGACGCAGCCGGGCTATCAGCTTTTGGACGGCGTCCAGGCTACTTCTTACTGCAGGATCCGTTATACAGCGGGAGATGATTTCAAGAGAACGGAACGGCAGAGAGAAGTCGTGATGGAACTTGTAAATACGGCTAAGAAAGCAGGTATTGATAAGATTAACGATATTGTCAATACAATTTTCAGTATGATTGCGACCAATTATGAAAATGAAGAGATTATAGAGGTGGTTCCGGAGATGATCGGTTATGATATTGTTGATACACAGGGATTTCCTTTTGACCGGACACCGGCTACCGTCAGCGGAAAAGGCTCCTGCGTGATTCCGATTAACCTGGCGGAAAATGTAAAGCAGCTTCATGAATACTTATTTGACGACTATTCTTACACGGCCTCGTTGGAAGTGCAGGAGATCTCAGATAAAATTACGGCGGATACGGGCTATTGATGACAGTAGATGTACTTATTCCGACATACCGTCCGGGGAAACGGCTTGAGGTGCTGTTAGAGCGGCTGCATAAGCAATCCTATCCGGTGCATAAAATTCTGATCATGAATACGGAGCGGTCTTTTTTTCCGGAAGGTTTGACGGACATATATGAGAATGTGGAGGTATTCCATCTTACAAAGGCAGAATTTGATCACGGCGGGACAAGGGATCTGGGAATCCGTAAATCTTCTGCGGATATCGTGGTCTGCATGACCCAGGATGCGCTTCCGGCAGACATTCATCTGCTTGAAAATCTGCTGGCACCTTTTTCGCAGCCTGACGTATGGGCGGCTTATGCCAGACAGCTTCCGGCGGCAGGATGCAGCGAGGTGGAAAAATTTACAAGAAGCTTTAATTATCCCGAAGAGAGCTGTGTGAAGGGAAAAGAAGATCTTGAGAAGCTGGGGATCAAGGCTTTCTTTTGCTCGAATGTGTGCGCGGCGTGGAGACGGGATCAGTATCTTAAAATCGGTGGATTTGAAAAAAAGACAATTTTTAATGAAGATATGATCTATGCAGGAACATTGATCCGTCAGGGAGGGCAGATTGCCTATTGCGGGGATGCCAGGGTGATTCATTCCCATAATTACAGTATGATGGAACAGTTTCACCGGTATTTTGATCTGGCAGTTTCTCAGGTGATGCACCCGGAAGTGTTCGGCGGCGTTCGGTCCGAGTCGGAGGGGATGCGGCTGGTGAAGAAAACCATAGCCCATTGCCTGAGCATAAAAAAACCATGGTTAATTTGGCAGGTGGTTACACAGAATGCGGGAAAACTTCTGGGTTATAAAGCAGGACAGCGGTATAAAAAGCTGCCGAAAAAAGCAATCTTATGGTGTACGATGAACCGATCCTTCTGGCAGGAGGAAGGCGTATGAAGACTCTTATTTTAAAAGCAGTCCTTACGGGGCTTTGCTTGGTCTGCCTTACCGGCTGCGGTAAAAGCAAAGAGACCGAAGAAAAGCAGATGGCTCTTAGAAGCCAGGGAATGGAACAGGCGCTAAGCGGAGAGTATGAATCGGCGATTGATTCTTACAATCGGGCGCTGGCGCTCTCGGATATGCGTGCCGGCGCTTTAGAATTGGATATTGCGGCTTATAAAGCTTCGGCGCAGTATTATGCCGGGGAGGTGACGCAGGCGATCAATACTTGTTCGGCAATTCTTG
>CAJUMT010000209.1 GCA_910587495.1 uncultured Lachnospiraceae bacterium
TATCAGATCATAGTACCCTTCAGGCATATCTGCAAAGCGTTCCAGTCCTTTGCGTCCGTCTGACGCGCATTCTACTTTGGCTCCGATCTCGCCGATCAGTTCCATGGCAATTTCCTGATTCAGCTCATTATCCTCGATCAGAAGTATCCTGCAGTTCTCAAAAGACGGCTCCAAAGACGCTTCCTGGGCAGATGCTTCTATATCTTCAGGCAGCTCGGAAGGATTCTGCTGTCTTAAAATTACTGTAACCGTGAACTGTGAACCCGCCCCCGGCTTACTTTTTACGCTGATGGTTCCTCCCATCATGCGCACGATATTCTGGGCGATGGTAAGTCCCAGTCCGGTTCCCTCGACTTTACTGACCCTTGGGTCCTCTGCCCGGGTGAATGGTTCAAACACATGTTGGATAAACGCTTCATCCATTCCAATGCCGCTGTCACAGAATATAAAATCATAAGAACTGCATCCATAGCCTCTGGATTCCTGCTCTCTTACTAACACTTCCAAAATTCCTTCCTGAGGCGTAAATTTAACCGAATTTCTCAAAATATATAAAAATACCTGCTGCAGACGGTTTCTGTCCCCTATGACTTTATCATGTCTGACCTGTATAGGATGAACTTTCATCTTCAGCCCTTTCTGCTCCACATCTGAAAAGATCATGTTCGTCACATCCTGCATCAGTCCGGACAGACTAAACACTCCGGATTCCAATTTGGCTGTGCCGGATTTAATCCGGCTTATATCCAGCACTTCATTCAATATGGTAAGAAGCTGGCCGCTGGCAATATAGGCCTTGTCAAGGCATTCGCGCACTTTCTGGCTGTCCTCCACATGACTTGAAGCTATGGCAAGCATGCCGATAATACCGTTCATAGGCGTACGGACATTATGACTCATGCAGGAAAGGAAATCGCTTTTGGAAGCATTGGCAAAATCCGCCGCTTCGCAGGCTGCCTGAATCGCCTGCTGTTCCCTCATCTCTTTGCGTTTGCTGTCCGTCACATCTTGGGCGGCGTAGATCACAATGCGAGCCTTTCCGTCCGGACCGGCCTCGGCCATGACCGCCGTCCCCCGGATCCACCCATATTCTTCCGGCCTGGGATTGGATTTATCAGGTATTTTCCGATAAGCAAGCGTCACATACGGATTTTTCATGCTTAAAGTTTTCTTTAGATTTTCTATGCTAAGAACCGATATGTATTCTTCTCTGTCTTCCGGATGAATGAATTGTTCTGCATAAAGACGCAAGCCTGTCGTATAATCCATCCGATCCCCCAGAACCTTTGCCACTTCATTTAACTGTGTTACGCTGCGCAGAAAATTTTCATCCAGATCAACATAGTAAGTAGCAAAAAACATGCTGCCCAGCGTGCGAATAATATTCTCGTGTTCCTGCTCTTCTTTTAGTCTTTGTTCCTCCTGAAGTTTCTCTTTCGTGATATCTCTCCCCAGGATGTTGACGGACATGCTGTTCTTCTGACGGGAATAGATCACATGCTGCTCCATCCATCGAAGGGGCGTACCCGCGACCCGGTACTGGCACACTTCTTCCAGATAGTCCTGCGTACTGGCTGCTTTACGGTATAGCTGCTCGGGACTCATGACCTTTTGGAAAATTTCCGCATCTTCAGGACAGACGATCGTTGACATGGCTTTCTGAAAATACTGATTATAATTTTCTGTAACCACCTTTTTCATCGTGCTGTTTTTATTGATCCAGATACGCTCGCACTGTCCGTTTTCCAAATGGATTGTGGTCATGACGCTGTAACGGGATTTTAAAATTGCCGCAAGCTGCATATCCCTTTGAGACAGGGCAAGCTCCTGGCGCACACGCTTATCCACATTCTGGAACGCTACGATGGTATAGCTCTTGGAACCATGACTCTGTCCAAAATAAGCGATCACCGCCATATACCTGTACTCATAATCCTCATCGCCCCGCCACTGGCAAAGCATATCTATCTTCTGAACCTCTGTGTCTTTTGCCCTGCGCAGGCCCTCTAAGGAAAATCTTGCCTGGAACTCTTCCCGGTTTCCATGATGGATCTGCCCTGTCAAACGGGAGTTCATGACTTCCTCCCAGTCAAAGGTCCGGAATTTCCAGCCCGCCTGGGTATGTCCGTTCTCTCTTACCAGGTTAGACTCTCCCGTATCCAGGTCTATGGTATAGACGCTGTAATTCTGCTCACCCAAAGTGCGGATGATCTCCTGGATACGAATACTGGACTCATCGATCTCTAAACTCTCCCGCATAATATCATCCATATCTTTTATGTATAAAAAGACCGTCTGATTATTTTTGGCATACTCCGAATCAGGAATGATCTCCATCATTCTCCATCTGAAACCATCCCCAGTATTCCTTCGGTAACTGCAGGTCAGCATCTTCTGCCCGGCATCCAGAGAAGAACGCATATTGTCCAAACGGGTAAAATTGATAAAACTGTTCATATCATCCGGATGAATACCGCCATTATAGATCAGCTGGCCCAGCCAGACGGAAAACCTGTCCGTTCCCTGCCCTATATCCCGCTCCTCCGGAGCTGCTTTTACTGTATCATAATGGTCTGTTGTAAGATTCACCCGCAGAATTTTATAATATGTATAATTGATGACCTGCATATGAGGCGTCACCGTGATAATAAAAGCCGGAATCCGGTTCTCCCACTGCATCCTGACTGCCACAATATCCACCAGCTCGCCAAAAGGACTGGTATAACTGAGCGTCCGGTTCTCAATCCGGTTTCCTATAGTTAAAAGAGGGCAGTTCTTGCAGGAAGATCCGCCCAGCTCATGACAAGGCATTCCTTCTTTTACATGGGGCGCCACCTCACGCACCCGATCGTTAAAGTAGAGAATCCTGTGATCGTCTTCCCGAATGATAAATACACCGGCCGCAGGCATCGCATGTAATATCTTCTCATAGTCTTTTATATCCATACTCTCATCGTCCTTCTCACCGCTTTATAAAGATTCATGTCTGACGACATTATACCACATTCTTTTATATTTTCCATCTTAAATTCCACAGATCGCGCAGTGAAAGGCCATCTTCCCCTATTCGCCGCGCAGGGTGCATGCTGCAAAGCAGCAAATCTCCTTACGCACCCCCGCGCAAAAAAAGACGCCTCTTGTCTGAGACGTCCTTTTTATATGGATACACTATTTAAAGTTCTAAGACAAACGGCTCTCCAACCTGCTCGTAGTCGTCGCTCATACGCCCGTCTTCCTCCGGAAATTCCACCGCAAAGAGCGTAAATGTCACTTCGCCCGCATTTTCGGCGATCCTTCCGTCATAAAGCACCTCCTGATTCTGCATATATCCGGAAGTCTGATCAGCCATTCTGACGCCAAATTCCGTCTGCCTTCCGTCCTGGTCCACTGCCATAATCATCAGGTCGTATCTGGTGGACTTAGAAGTACGGTAAATGATCCTCTGTTCCAAGTCGTTGGAAGTATACTCATCCAGCGAAAGCGTCACACCGTCAGGCAGCGTAAATTCTTTTCCGATGGAAAACCTCTTTGTATCCGCGATCAGATCCGTTCCGTCCGCGGTAAACGCAAAATCCCATTTTCCTTTTACGCCGTCTTCATAACCGAGCTGTCTAATCTTGATCTGGTATGTGTTTTCCCCAGACAGATCCACACCCGGTGCTTCATGAGAAGTCTCCACGCCCACAATGGCGTGCGTTTCATCCAAAAACCACGCGCTGCCGCCTGCGCCGTCATGTATCGCCTTTCCATTTATATACAATCCCTCATCCGGCGTCAGTATATCGTCCATCGGCTGTCCGTCTTCTCTCTGGATGGTGAAATTTACTACCAGTTTCTCCTCGGAAGCTACCGCCTCATGCAGCGTAACGACATATCCGTTATCCGATACGGAAGTCTGCACTACCTCCCGATAATTTTCCAGATCCGCCTGGGTTCCCAGCGCACTGCTGATACTCCAGCTGATCTGCCGGATCGCCGCGTGGACTTCCTCGCCAAAAACCGTCGTCCCCGCCGCCAGGGCTACGACCACGCAGGCTGCCGCGGACACTTTCCCCAATCTTCTCCTGGTTCTTTTTTTCTCCTTTTTAATCTCATCCAAAACAGTCGTCTTATATCTTTTCATCTCCACATCACCCGGGCCTTCTGTCAGGCATTCACCGTCCGCCCTAAGTTCCGTCTTTATTCTGTTAGCCAGTTCATAGGCTTCTTTGCTCATGCTCATATTCATGCCCTCTTCCTTTCTCCAAATTTGCTGCGGATCTTTTTCTTTCCCCGAAAAATCCGTACATATACGTTGTCTCTGCTGATTCCAAGCTTGCTGCCCGCTGTCTCCGGCTCTTCCTCCTCCAGGAAAATACGCCGGAACAGCTCCTGATCCTTTGGCGACAGACAGGCTAAGATCTCCTCTGTCTCTTTTGAGAGTTCCTGTTCTGTCAGCGCAAGAAGCGCTTTGTCTTCCTCCGGAATTTCTATCTCTTCCAAAGACACCGTATTATGTTCTCTTTGGATCCTGCGCAATGTGTCGATGGCTTCTAATCTGGCCACGCCTGCGGCCCAGTTTACAAAGCTTCCCCTGTCCGGATCGAAACTTCCGATATTCTGCCAGATTCCCAGAAAAATGTCGTTCATACATTCTTCGATCCGATCCGGCGACGCGAACAATCTCTTTCCTACCACAGACCGGAAAAGCCCTCCATAGGTCTCAATCACATACAGAATGCCTTCCTCTCTGCGCTTTCTGATCAAGTCCACAAAATTATCTTCATTCGCTTTCATAATAAACAGTCACCTCAAAAACAGATTTCGTAAGCTTACGGATGTCCGGGCTTACCAGCCCTTTCACTTTATATTCCGTCGTCGGATACTAAGAATCTTACACTTTGGAGAAAATTATTTTGTATTTTTCCATAACAGGATCTGTTCCAGTCTTTCTTTCACCTTCTTTTCTTCACCCTCAACGGTTGGCAGATAATATCTTCTTCCTTCCAAACTGTCCGGCAGACATTTCATTTTTGACAGCTTTTCTTCCGTATCATGGGCATACACATACCCTTTTCCATAGTTAAGCTCTTTCATCAGCCCGGTGGGCGCATTGCAGATCTGTAGAGGTACCGGTTCTGCAGGGCGCTCTTTTATATCTTTTTTGCAGTCCTCGCAGGCGGTATAAAGCGCATTGGATTTGGGCGCCATGGACAAATAGGCCACTGCGTGCGTCAAGTGTACGTCACACTCAGGCATTCCCAAAAAATGACAGGCCTGGTAGACAGATATCGCCAGCGTAAGAGCATAAGAATCTGCCATACCCACATCTTCACTGGCAAAACGTACAAGCCTTCTGGCTATATACAGCGGATCTTCTCCGCCGTCCAGCATCCGGCACATCCAGTAAATGGCCGCATCCGGGTCAGAGTTTCGCATGGATTTATGGAGGGCAGAGATCAGATTATAATGTTCCTCTCCGTTTTTATCGTAGAGAAGAGAACGCCGGTTCATGCACTGAGATAATACTTCTTCATTTACATGAATGTTCCCCTCCTTATCCATCTCTCCGTTTAATACTGCCATCTCCAGCGTATTTAAAGCCGTTCTGGCGTCTCCGTTGGAAAACCGGGCGATCACCGCCAGATGGCTGCTGTCTATAGAAATATTCATCGTCCCGAACCCTTTGGGGCTTTCCAGTGCATGCATAAGCAGTTCTGTAAGATCTTTTTCTTCCAATGCTTTCAGCACGAATACTTTGCAACGGGATAATAAA
>CAJUMT010000210.1 GCA_910587495.1 uncultured Lachnospiraceae bacterium
AGAAAAACATTCCATCTGATTCTTCTGGATGTAATGATGCCGGGAGAAAGCGGATTTACCGTCTGCAAAGAGATCCGCAAAAACAGCGATGTACCCATAATCTTTATCACGGCAAGAGTACTGGAAGAAGATAAGTTAAATGGTTATTCTCTGGGAGCGGACGATTATGTGACCAAGCCCTTTTCCCTGCCGGTTCTGCATGCGAAAGCCATGGCGTTGATGACAAGGACCCATGGGTGCAGTCCTTTATTAAAAGCAGGCGCTCTGACCGTGGATGTAAAAAGCCGTCAGGTATGGAACCATGAAAAATTGTTGGAACTGCCGCCGAAAGAGTATGAGATGCTTCTTTTCTTTTTGGAAAATCCAGGCAGGATTTACAGCAGAGAGCAGCTTTTAATCCGTTTCTGGGGCTATGAGTTCGACGGAAACGAGCGGGTGGTAGACAATCACATTAAAAAATTAAGAAAAGCAATCGGAAACTGCGGCTGTGCCATACAGACCGTGCGCAAATCAGGTTATCGGATGGAGGCGGTAAGATGAAGAAAAAAAGAAAACTAATAAAACCGGTGGCAGTCGGATTTGTCGTGCTGTATTTGATCATCATGGGTCTGACTACATATCTGACGGCGGAAAAATTTGCCGAGGAATATGAACAGATGCACAGCATTGAATGGAGCTATTTATATAATGAGATCAGCGATAAAGAAAACGGATTTTTGGAGGATAAAGATACAGCAGAAAAAAGCAGCTGGTATCAGTCTGTCATCAACGGCAGCACATGGGTGGACGGAAGAAAATATGTTAATCTTTCTGCCGCGCTTTATGATGAAGAAGGAAATCTTCTGGCCAGGAGGAGGAATACGGTAGGTGGATATCCCATGGCAACGGCAGATACCGAATCCTTTTTCTGCAAAAGTTTTGCCCTGGATGAACGGCTGTCCCCGGAGGATATAGACAGGCTGGCAAGGTATCAGTATGAAGCGAACCAGTGGTATGAACGTGAAGAGCCGCCTCGGTACCGTCTTTGTATCCGGGTATCCGACGACGGACAGGAGCTGTATGAGATACTGGTTCAGTACCTTACATGGGAACCGGGGGATGATGCGTGGAATAAAGGTTATGAAGATCCGCTGTTAGGAGGCCGTTATGGCTATACAATCACTCCGGATGCTGTATATGGCAGTACAGAAAGTTCTTCCTCTATAGGAAATGTGACCTGGTATGAGACGGACAGCCAGATAATATTTGACTGGTCTGCAAAAGAGTCGGAAGACCCAGAGCACCTGGAAGGACAATATATGGAGGCAAATGAGGATTTTCCTTATCTGAGCGGCGGATATGAGAAATGGAAGAGATGGAACGAGAGTGTGTTTCTAAATGATTTCCCGGTGCATAAGGATATTCCTTTGTGGGAAGAAGAAAAAGCAGAAGTGAAAATGTCCTATCGGCTGTTTCACTCTGAAAGTATCATACGGGAGCGCGCTTGGCAGTCGGATGACGGAGAAAAAAGCTTAAATCTTGAAGTTCGTATGGAAGGATATCCCTGGCTGGCGGCCATGGATTATACGAAATATGTCTACCTGGCGGGAGCCGTGCTGATGCTTGCCTGCATGATAAAAATTATTTACTCAGCCAATCAGGTCTATGACCGACAGGAGGCGCTGGAAGAAACACGGAAGGATTTTATCAATGCCATGGCGCATGAGCTGAAGACGCCTCTGGGGATTATAAGGAATTTTGCGGAAAACTTACAGGAACATATTATGGAAGAAAAGCAGGATTATTATCTCGGACAGATCGTAGGGCAGACAGAAGAAATGGACGCTCTGGTGGGCGAGATGATTCTGGTATCCCGAATGGACACAAAAGACCTGGTGTTTCCGGAGGAAAGCGTATCTATTTACAGCCTTATAAAAGAGCAGCTGAAACGCCTGCAGCCGATCATCGAAGAACAGCATATCCGGGTTGAAATGTGCTGTGAGGAAGATTTTCTTGTGGAAGGAGACCAGGGGTATCTGGCCAAAGCGGTATGGAACCTTTTGTCCAACGCAGCCGACTACAACAGAGAAGGAGGTTTCATTCAGATTACAGTGACGGAAGAAAGCTGCACGATCGAAAATACCGGGGAGCCGCTTTCGGAAGAACAGCTAAGCCATGCCTTCGATCTGTTTTACAGCGAAGATAAGAGCCGCTTTGCCCAAAACAGGCATATGGGGATGGGGCTGTATCTGGCGAAAAAAATACTGGAAAGGCATAAGCTTACGATTACGCTGGAAAATACAGAATTAGGCGTACGGGCAGCGATCTTAAGAGAAGGACGCCGCAGGCTTTTGTAACATCTTATGCAGCGGTAAATTCCTTTTTTGTCCAATATTGACAAATGAAAAGGCAGTTGATATGATTATGTTAACATATTCTGCATATTTTCAGGCAGCTGAAAAATGCATGGCTGTTTTTTGAGAAGGGAATGATTTTAAAGATGAGGAATCGGTTGTATAAGATGCTTGCAGTGTTGTTAATCGTTGCTCTGACAGGAAATATACCGGAATTATCTGTGCTGGCGGTACAGGCGGATGAAGTGTTGGCGGAAGATAGTTTGCAGGACGACGAACAGGCGCCGGAAAACGGTCTGCAGGACGACAGACAGGTGCCGGAGAACGGTTTGCAGGATGACGGGCAATTGCCAGAAAATCCAGAGGACGAAGAAGAGCCACCGTCTGAACCGGCACTGCCAAAAGAAGCAGAAATTACGGACGCCCCTGATATCATAGAAGAAGAGATCACCCGGGAAGAAATGTCCCTGATGGTCTATCAGGACGGCGGGGCAGAGCTTAATATCCTTGGCGATTCCGATCTGTCAGGCGCCAAGGAAGCGCTGGAAGCGGGGCTAAGGGCGAGATGGGATTCTATTGATATTGAGGCATATGCCGTGGACAGAAGCGAACTGTCTGCTTTGTATTCTTCTGTGCTGAATTTTAATCCGGATTTATTTTATGTAATAAGCGCCTGCGGATATTCACGCAATATGGAAGGCATGGTTTTGCAGATTCGCCCCATATATGACAGCAATTATACAGATGAGGATATAAAAACATACCAGGCTGCTGTAGATCAAGCATACGAAGAGGCGCTGCCCAATCCGGGAGGGATGACGGATGTGCAGAAAGCCATGGCGCTCCATGACTATTTAGCACAGCATATGTCTTATGATTTTACATACAGCAGATATAATTCATACAATGCATTGGTGGAGCAGTCGGCAGTCTGTCAGGGTTATACGCTGGCTTACGCGGAGCTTTTGAAAAAAGCCGGGATACCCTTTGACTTTTGTGCCAGCACGGCCATGAACCATATCTGGAACTATGTGCAGATCGAGGGTAAATGGTATCATGTGGATGTTACCTGGGATGACCCCACCCGGGACAAAATAGGTTATGTAAGCCATGAGTATTTTCTGAACAGCGACCATAAGATTGAACAGGGGGGACATTCTAACTGGGCGGCGGTGCAGACTTGCCAGGATACGGCTTATGATGACGCGTACTGGCAGGGCATTGCTTCGGCGGTCTTTTATATGGATGGTGCGGAGTATTATCTGAAAGAGAATGACCGTAAGACGCAGTTGATCAGGAGACAGGGGAATACGGAAGCAGTTCTGCAGACTTTGGATACGGTATGGAAAGTCTGGGGTTCGGGCAATTCGTACTGGCGCGGAACGTACAGCCGTCTTTCCCGCTATAATGGTACGCTCTTTTTGAATGATACTACAAAGATTTATCAGTTTGTTCCGGGAACTTCAAAGCTGGACACCGTTTACACCTATACGGGCAATGACGGTTACATCTATGGCGCGCTTGTGTGTAAGGGAACAATCATACTGGGTGTAGCACAAAATCCAAATGTGGAGGCAGCGCGCAGTACCGTGCCGCTGCCGGAAAAATATATGCCCTCTATTTTGTCGGTAGATATTCTGGCTGATGTTAAGAGCCTGTCTTCCGGTTATACAAAGGCGCCTGTGCTGACGGCGCAGGTAGCAAGAGGAAGCGCGTCTTCGCAGACGCCGCTTCAATATCAATGGTATAAAGTGGCCAGAGACGGCGCGGCGGCTGCACTGTCCGGCGCGAATGCGGCGCAGTATACAGTGGAACTGGGACTTGGAGCGGGTATTTATACATACCGCGTAGAAGTCTCTGACGGAAATGATGTGAAAACCGCGGACTGCGTCGTGAAAATATTTCCTTCCGGCACAGCCTTTCACACCATTACCTTTGATGAAAACAACGGAAGCGACGCCACGACTCTGCAGGTATTTGATAACGACCAGGCGGCGGCACCGGAAGACCCGGTGCGCCCTGGATACTCTTTTAAAGGCTGGTATCTGGGAAATGAGCTCTATGATTTCGATCTTCCTGTAACGAAGGATCTGACGCTTACGGCAAAATGGGAGCGGGAAGACGGCACGGAACCGGCGGTTTATACGATTACCTTTGACAGAGGTAATGGAAGCGGCTCTTCGACGGTTCAGGTGACGGAAGACGAAAAAGTCGCTTTGCCCCAGGAACCGACAAAGATAGGTTATCGGTTTAAAGGCTGGTATCTTAATGGGGAACCCTATGATTTTGATCTTCCTGTGACGAAAGACCTGACGCTTACGGCGCAGTGGGAGAAGGTGGAAGAAGAACTTCCTGGAAAAGATGACGATTCCGGAGACGGCATTCCAAAAGAAGATATCCCCGAGGGCGGCATTCCCGAAGGCCTTTGGATCGCGGGCAGCCAGGATCAGGTGTACACAGGCAAAGCAATAAAGCCCAAAGTGCGCGTATATGACGGCAAGCGGGCGCTTCTCCAGGGGAAAGACTATACAGTTTCCTATAAAAATAACACAAAAGTAACTGATACGGCCATGATTACCGTAAAAGGCAAAGGTAATTATACAGGAACGTATACATCTGCCTTTCGTATTTTGAAGAAAGACATTTCCGAGGAAGGCATCACATATGATTTTACAGATGCCTATGCGTATCAGGAGGGGAAAGCGCCTAAGGTTGTATTTTCCCTTAAGTATGGCGGCAAGGCGCTAAAAAAAGGTACGGATTATACGGTTTCCTATGAAGACAGTCAGGGGAATATGATAACGCAGATCAGCGCATTGGGCGATTATGTGATGAAGGTAAAAGGCGCAGGCAGCTATGAAGGTGATCTAAGCTTTGCGTTCTCTGTGGTGAATCAGACACCCGTAAGCGCGTTGAAGATCGGGAAGATTCCCGCGGTAACTTACAATGGAGAGGAACACAGGCCTGCGTTGACTGTAAAATACGGTAAAGATACACTGACAGCGGGCAAGGATTATACGGTCGAATATGACCATAATATACAGGCGGGAACCGCGTCGGTGATTCTGACCGGCAAGGGTGAATACATCGGGACTCGGAAAATACCCTTTAAGATTACAGGAATCCCCATTAAAAAAGTGCAGGTAGAGGGATTAAGGGCAAGAAAGTATACAGGAAAGGACATTGAGCAGCCTTCCTTGCAGCTTTCTTTTAATGACGAGAACCTGAAAAAAAGCGAAGACTATACAGTCGGTTATGCCAATAATATAAAGGCGGGAAAAGCGTCAGTCCTGCTTAAGGGAACCGGGGGATATTCCGGAACCGTAAAAAAGAGTTCTACAATCAGCGCCCGAAGCCTGGGGGATCTGAAAATGACCAAACTTCCTGAACA
>CAJUMT010000211.1 GCA_910587495.1 uncultured Lachnospiraceae bacterium
AATCGGGGGCAGCGCCCACAATGTGGCGGAGGCGCTGGCGGCGCAGGCTGCGGGAGCCGATTATATAGGCTGCGGAGCGGTCTTTGGAAGTAGGACCAAGCAGGATGCAACTACATTGCCGTTAGAGGAATTAAAAGCGATTTGCCGGGCGGTGGATATTCCGGTGGTGGCCATCGGGGGAATCCACACAGGCAATTTCCGTTTGTTGTCAGGCACGGGCATCAGCGGAATCGCGGTGATCAGCGCCTTGTTTGGGGCAAAGGACAAGGCGGAGGCGGCCAGAACGCTTCTTGGTCTGTAATCGGATGAGCGGAATTTAAAATAAAAAAGGGGACAAATCAACTATGAAAACAGCAGTGACAATCGCCGGAAGCGACTCTAGCGGAGGCGCCGGTATCCAGGCGGATATTAAGACAATGACGGCGCTGGGCGTATATGCCATGAGCGCTGTCGCCGCGCTGACGGCGCAGAATACGACAGGCGTCTATGGAATCCTGGAGGTTTCTCCGGCGTTTCTTGAAAACCAGCTGGACTGCATTTTCACCGATATCCGACCGGATGCCGTCAAGATCGGCATGCTGTCCTCCGGGGAGCTTATGAAAATAACTGCGGAGAAACTAAGGGAATACAAAGCAAAACATGTGGTTTTAGATCCTGTAATGGTATCCACCAGCGGTTCTCGTCTGATGAAAGAAGACGCTGCCCTGATTATGAAAGAAAATTTATTTCCTCTGGCGGAAATTATCACGCCCAACATTCCGGAAGCGGAAGCGCTCACAGGTATGCAGATCAGAGGAAAACAGGATATGGAAGAGGCGGCGGAATTTTTGCATGAGACATACCGCTGCGCCGTATTATTAAAAGGCGGACATGCCGTCAATGCCGCCAATGACCTTTTGTACCAGGACCGAAAAGCAGTATGGTTGGAAGGCAGGCGGATCGACAATCCGAATACCCACGGCACAGGCTGTACGCTTTCCAGCGCCATTGCGTCTTATCTGGCTCTGGAGTACAGTCTTGAAGAAGCGGTGAGAAAAGCAAAGGAGTATTTGTCAGGCGCGCTGGCAGCCGGGCTTGACCTGGGAAAAGGCAGCGGGCCTTTGAACCATATGTATATAGAATAAATCAGCAACGGAACGTACAATGCCCGAGAGGATTTTTGGACGTGCCTTTTACGGACAAAAAACCTCTCAGTCCGGGGCATTGGAAGTGTAGTTGCGGAACTTCAATCAATTGCGGAACTTTAATAGGAGGATAAGCAGTGAGTAATTATACAACACAGATGGACGCGGCCAGAAAAGGCATAGCGACACCACAGATGGAGGCGGTTGCCAAAAAAGAGCATATGCCGCTGGAACAATTGATGCAACTGGTGGCGGAGGGAAAAGTGGTCATCTGCGCCAACAAACGTCATACCTGCCTGGAGCCGGAAGGCGTAGGCAGTATGCTTCGCACAAAAGTGAATGTGAACCTGGGCGTGTCCCGGGATTGTAAAGACTATGATGTGGAGATGCAGAAAGTCATGAGCGCCGTAAAGCTGGGGGCGGAGGCTATTATGGATTTGTCCAGTCATGGAAATACACAGCCGTTTCGTCAGAAGCTGACCCGCGAGTGTCCGGCCATGATCGGCACGGTTCCGGTCTATGACAGCGTGATTCATTATCAGAGAGACCTGGCGACTTTGACAGCGAAGGATTTTATCGACGTTGTCCGCCTGCATGCGGAAGACGGCGTGGATTTTGTGACGCTGCATTGCGGAATTACCCGCAAGACGATCGAACAGATCCGTAAACATAAGAGAAAAATGAATATTGTCAGCCGGGGCGGAAGCCTTGTATTTGCCTGGATGAGTATGACAGGGGAGGAAAATCCGTTCTATGAATATTTTGACGAAATCCTGGATATCTGTGAGGCATATGACGTGACGGTCTCTTTAGGCGACGCCTGCCGTCCCGGGTGCCTGGCGGACGCCACGGACGTATGTCAGATCGAAGAACTGGTGCGCCTGGGGGAACTTACCAAACGCGCCTGGAACCACAATGTGCAGGTCATGGTGGAAGGTCCCGGCCATGTGCCGCTTGACCAGGTGGCAGCCAATATGCAGGTACAGAAAAGTATCTGCATGGGCGCGCCTTTCTATGTACTTGGGCCTCTGGTGACGGATATCGCGCCCGGCTACGACCATATCACCGGCGCCATCGGAGGGGCGGTGGCGGCCATGAACGGAGCGGCTTTTTTGTGTTATGTGACACCTGCGGAACATCTGGCGCTGCCCAATGTGGATGATGTAAAGCAGGGGATCATCGCTTCTAAGATTGCGGCCCATGCGGCGGACATTGCAAAAGGAATCCCTCATGCCCGGGATATAGATGATCAGATGGCGGACGCCCGCAGGGCTTTGGACTGGGACGCGCAGTTTGCCTGCGCCCTGGACCCGGATACGGCGAGAGCCATCCGGGATGACAGAAGCCCTGAAGACGACCACAGCGATACCTGCAGCATGTGCGGAAAGTTCTGTGCGGTACGCAGCATGAACAAGGCGCTGGCAGGAGAATATATTGATATTTTGTAAAGCTGCTTTGATGTATAAAATATTATTTCTTATATAAAACCCGGATGGAGTTTAACACGCAGATCATGGCTACGCCTGTGTCTGCGAAGACGGCCATCCACATGGAAGCAAATCCCAAAAGTCCAAGGATCATGACGCATATTTTGACAGCCAGTGCAAAGACAATGTTCTGCCAGGAGATGCTAACGGCAGTGTCTGCGATCCGGATGGACTGAGGGATCGCTTCCATATCAGAGGTCATAAAGACCACATCCGCGGCTTCGATGGCGGCGTCCGCGCCGCTTCCCATGGCCGCGCCCACGTCCGCGCCTGCCAGTACAGGGGCGTCGTTGATACCGTCTCCTACGAACATGACAGCGCCGTATTTTTCGCGGATTTCCTGAAGCCGGGTCAGCTTATCCTGGGGGAGCAGTTTGGCATGGACTTCGTCGATGCCAGTGTCTAACGCCACTGATTCGGCGCTTTTTTTCGCGTCTCCGGTGAGCATGGCAGGCGTAAGCCCCTGGCTCTTTAGAGCGGCAATGGCTGTCCTGGCGTCCGCTTTAACTGTATCTGCAATGACCATATATCCGGCGAACTCGCCTTCCACGGCAACCAGCACTTCCGTGCCGTAATCTTCAACAGAACAGGAAGAAAGGCTGATCAGATGGCGTTCCATCAATTTTTTATTGCCGCACAGAACGATATCTCCGCCTATGACAGCCAATACGCCTTCTCCCGGTATTTCTTTTAATGTGGAAGGTTTTGTAAGCTCCATCCCTTTTTCTTTCGCCGCTGCCGTGATGCTGCAGGCGATGGGGTGTGTGGAGGACTGTTCACAGCTTGCGGCCAGTAAAAGCAGCTGATCTTCTGTCAGTTTTCCGGCGGCGACTACCTTTTGAAGGACAAAATTTCCTTTTGTGATGGTTCCGGTTTTATCCATAACGACTGCTTTCACAGACGCCAGCGCTTCAATTGCCGCGCCGCCCTTAAAAAGAATGCCTTTTTTGGAGCCTGCGCCGATACCGGAGAAGAAAGCCAGCGGTACGCTTAAAACTAGGGCGCAGGGGCAGCTCATAACGAGAAATGTAAGCGCTGTGTATATCCAGTAATTCCACTCTCCGCCAGCCAAAAGCGGGGGCAGGACGGCGGTTCCCAGAGCCAGCAGTACGACTACCGGCGTATAGACACGGGCAAACCGGGTAATAAAGCGGTCTACTTTCGGTTTGCTGGCCGCAGCGTTTTCTACAGAATCCAGGATGCGGCTAACCATGGATTCTTCCAGAGGCTTTTCTACACGGATCTTAAGCTGTCCGGTCGTGTTGACGCATCCGGAGAGCACTTCATCCCCCCGTCCAACTTGCATAGGAACCGGTTCTCCGGTGACGGGGGAGGTATCGATACGGCTTTCACCGTCCATGACTTTTCCGTCTAACGGAATACGGTCACCGGGACGTACAAGGATCAGGTCTCCCGGGAAAGCTTCCTCTGCGCTGATTGTCCGGACAGTATCTTCCATGATCAGATTAACCGTCTCAGGACGCATATCTACTGCGTCCATAATCTGTGAACGGCTCTTTTCCACTGCGATATGCTCAAAATATTCACCCAGACGATAGAAAAGCATGACGCCTACGGCTTCCGGATATTCCCCGATGACAAAAGCACCTAAAGTTGCGATACTCATAAGAAAATTTTCATCGAAAATCAGGCCTTTAAACAGATTCTTACAAGCGGTCAGCACGATGCCGCCGCCCAGGATCACATAGGCGAGGACGGAGACAGGCAGCGTATAGCCTGCTGTACCAGGCGTATGTTCCAGCACTTCCATCAGAATAAATAAGATGACGCCTGCACCTAAACTGACAGCCGTTTTCCAGTTTTCTTTTTTTGCATCCTGGGGACTTATGTGCGGCTCTGCCTGCCGGGAAGACGTTTCCTTTGGATAAACGGTTACTTCTGATTCGATCGAAGCACAGATTTTTTGAATCTGCGGCAGGAGGGCGTCAGGGTCGTCGGCGGTCAGACGGAGTTGTTTCGTCGCAAACGTGATGGTCGCTTCTGATACACCAGGAAGTTCGCCTATTCTCTTTTCCATCTTTGCCGCACAGTTGGCACATCCTAAATGCTCTAAAATATATACGCGTCTGTTGAATCTTTGATTTTGGGACGCTTCCGTATGTATAGCGGAATCATAACTTAATGCCTGGCTCATAAAGACCTCCTATAATGATTTTATATTTGAATATATGTTCATATGAGAATAATAACATATATTGCGCCAGGATACAAGAGAAATATAAAAATTTTCAGGGGAGCCGGCCTTTTTGATTGATCCGGCTCCCCCCTTAAGGATTTTTACTTGCGGTAAGCGACCAGTACGATATTTTCACCTGTACATTTTGAAAGTTCCTGTTCCAGATCCGTAATCTTCTGACAGCAGCGATCCGTCAGATCTGCGTAACTGTCTTCTGTCCGCAGTACCTGCGCCGTATGCTCGGCAGCGGATTTGCAGCTGGTCGGAAGGTCAGTGACAGACGATTGAATATGCGACATAGAATGTACCTCCTATTAAAGTTCCGCAACTTCACTTCCAATGCCCTTGGACTGAGAGGATTTTCAGCCGCAAGAAGACGCGTCTGTAAAACCTCTCGGGCATTGTGCGTTCCGTTGCTGATCAAGTTCCGTTGATATGGGTTAGTATGCGCAAGACAGACTATAATATAAATGTCAATTTTGTACAAATGCGTCACCTTTTACTGGAAGCTTTGCCGCTTTTGTCAGTCGGCTGATTCCTTCGGAAGCGATAGTTACAATACTTTCCACATGAATAAGATCCGTAGCATTTTTGTCAAACAAAATATTGGACTGGGCCGGAAATTCGTCGTCCGCATCCCAGAATAAGAACCGGACGGGCATACAGTCAAAAGCATGGATCTGATAGCCGACGTCTCCATGGGGCAGTTTTTCCCCGCCCAGTTTTTCGCAGGCTTCTGTAAGCGCTTCGGTCTGCCCGGCAAAGGTTCGGGAGAAGACGTCCAGCACTGTCCTTTGGTAAGCAGGCGCAAAAGGAGAAGCGCCTTTCAGTGATTTAAAAGGAACCCATTCTCCTGCCGGATGCGCCGGGTCGGTACAATACC
>CAJUMT010000212.1 GCA_910587495.1 uncultured Lachnospiraceae bacterium
TTTTTAGAAAGGAAAAAAGGGCCCATCAGCTTATCCTCATTAACTTTATACTCTTTTGAAAGTTTGTCATTGATGGCTCTGCGCAGAAAATTCCATTCGACTTCCTGTATGATGTCTGTGCCAAGCATAATCCTTCCACGGATTTTTTCCTCATTTTCATTAATATCCAGATATTCAAAATCCCAGCGGCGTTTAAATGCCGTATCCATTGGAAAGACCCCCTGGTCAGCACTGTTCATCGTCGCCCATATAAACATATTGTCCGGCAATTTTATCTCTGTCCAGTCATTAACATCTCCTTTTAATTGCAAAGACAAATATTTCCGAACATCTTCAGAAGTATGTATCCCATACTCACTTACACCGTCTTCATCCCGATCCAGCAGCTGGAAAACATCCCCAAATACTGCTGCAACCTTCGCCCGGTTAATTTCTTCGATTATCAGCAGATATGGATTCGCGGGAAGTTCCACCTCTTTGACAAGTTTCATTATTTCATTATTTACTTTCCCATTACTGCGGATATTTGGATTGTATTCTTTTAAAGTTTCATAATCAATAATCGGATTATAGTAAGAAACATAGTCAAAACGGATTGCCGCCTCATTATCATCTGGTTTTGAGATAATTGTACCAATCGCATAAATACCATTATCGTATCCTGGTTTTGTTTTTGTTACATAAATGAGAGCCAGGTCACCGACTTTTGCATCTTTAGAAGCATGGAATGTTTCTACTTGCCCAATCTCTGTTATTTCCTCAAATAAATCCCATTTTTCATCTCCGTTTGCAGGATTTGGATTCGTTGGGAACATATGCATCACATCTGCCTGCTCTATTAACCTGTACGTTTGTATCATCTGCTGGCTGTTCTTTATGGCATTCACATATACACGCATAAATGGTCCAGGCACGAAATCATATCTTATTTTTCCATCGGCATCCGAAACAGGTTTATATGTACCCACAAATTGTGCATAAGTATAATCTGTATGGAATGTTACCCTCTCCATATTTCTGCCTGCACACCTGATCAAGTCTTCTGCTTCCTGTTTCAATTTGAAGCTTTTCCCTGTCCCTGGAGCACCGAAAATAATTCTGTTCCGTTCATAATCAGATTCAAATCCTGTATAATAATCTGGCATAATAAAATCTTCTTCTATAGGCAAAACAGGTATATTAGAAATATTTATTTTTTCATCTGAATTATCCGACAGGGTATTGTTATCTGACCCATAATAGTATTTCCTGTACAAATACATCAAATTTGCATCGCCTGTTAATTGGTAACAGGAAGTCAGTTTGCCCGCGGATTTTTCCGGCAGCTGCTCACTATTTACAAAACAGTAATTCCATTTTCCGGTTTTTCTATGCGACATAGCCGACGAATCATCATAAAAATACGGTCCTATATTATCAATCAACGCCAACAACCGCTCGCCGTCCATAGCCACAAATATTGTGTTGCTGTCTGTCTTATAGAAACGGATCAATTCCCCCGCTTTTCGTGAAGCGATCCGTTCATCCGAAGGATAATATTTTTCTTTCAGGCTTTCTTTGAGAGCGCTTCTGTCCAGGCTGTCTTCCACAGTATAATCGAGCAGGGAACCTATTGCACGCCAGCCAATACCCACAACAGATTTTTGGCTCCACTCTGACATATAATTTTTTGTATTGTCAGAAGTACCAATCCTTACAAACTGTTTAATATTGCCAAATCTTTCACGAACAACCGAAATAAATTCATAATAATACCACCCTGCATAATTCTCTACCATTGAAAGCTGTCCGCTCCTGGCATAATACTTATCACTTGGTTTAATTCCAAGGGCGTATAAAACATGACGCTGCCAGTCAGATGAATGGAAACAGCACAATTTATCCGGGCAGATCATACAAAGATATTTATGTACCCAGCCCCAGTTAGCTATCTGTTCTCCCATTGTATGTTTTAGTTTATCATCCAGTTTTTCATAATCTTCCAAAGTATTCAGTGTTGCACGCTTGACAATATTAGCTCCATGAACAAGCGCATCTCTGATCTGCTTTCCAAAAACCAATGCCTCATTTTCATCTAATGTCTTTGGTTGCTGAGGACTTCCGGATGTCCATTTACCTGTACTTTGCTTTTGAAATAAGCCAAACTTATATGCAGACCCTCCGGCTATACTGCCAAAATACTTTTTATATTCAGACTTTTTTTCCAGCCAATACCAAAGAGCATTATGATTTTCCCTGGACGAATAAAAAATAGTATTCAGAATTTCTTCATCCGCTAATGATTCCAATCGTTCCGGAGCAAATCTGGTAAGAAACTCATCAAGAGCTTTCTCAATCAATTCTCTGTCAACAGGAATTTCAAATCCTGACTCTGATACATATTCCTGCATCATCCTGGCAGCTTTTTGATATTCATTTTGTGAATATAGTTTACTGTCTTCCATCTTTTTACCTCAACATCTATTGCTTATTCCCGCAAACAATGTGTTTTCACGACGGCGATGCCATCCGCACCATACACATTCTTTTATGGCAGGCAATTCCATATTTTAAAATGGTATTTATGCCGTCGTCTTCCAGCTGTCTGGCATAGTTTTTATCTTCGATCTGCCGAAGCGCTTTTTGGCAGGCGGCCTCCATGTTTCTGCTTTCGGAGTATTTCAGCTCAATTACTATGCCGATGGAGGCTCTGCGCACCTTAATCAGGATATCGCTGTAGCCTTCCCCTGACACCGCATTGGACGCGAGGACCCAGTCGTTTCGATGGCTTAAAAGACCCAGGAGAATACCGTGGTAAAAGTTCTCTTTTTTGTCTTTGCGGATGGCAGTATCACGGATACTGATGGTGCTTTGCAAATACTCTGTAAACATCCGCCCGATTTTCTCCGGTTCTCCCGCGCTGAAAGCTTCGCAGAAAGCATCCAGCGTGGGAGCGTCTTTTCTTGCTTCCTCCTGAAACCAGGATAAAATCTGCTTTGTGAAAATCAGGCGGATCTCCTGGTTGGGGATGACGAGTTCGTAAGTATGAAAGTCAACTTCCCTTCGCTTTGTCAGGTAACCGGTAGTAAAAAGCACGCTCCACAGATTTTCGATGCTGTCATACAGTTCCCGGTATGTCAGTTCCTGTTTGATTTCTTTGATAACAGACAGGCCGTTTACCAGTTGGTCCAGGTCATCCATGGTCTGTTCAGACGCTTTCTGCATCAATACGCGCAGGATCGCATTGCCGCTGGAATTGATCCAGAAAGCGTCAGGCCTAGCGTCCGGGTCACTTAGGAGAAGATCAACATAATTGATTACGTCCCAGGGGCAGTATACGTCTGCATTCCCGAAGCGGTAACCGTCGTACCATTCCCGGATCAGCCCGTGCTTATCCCCCAGGCCGTAGTATTTCAGCATATCGCTTACTTCCCTGTCGATAAAGCCAAAGGATTCATCAAAGCGGGTATCGGTAACAGATAAAACCCGGAAATTATTAAGCCCGGTGAAGATGCTTTCCCTGGCAATCCGCAGGCATCCTGTAAGTACGGCAATGAAAAGGTTTTCATTCGTCTTTAGCGCCTGGCCGAACAGGCTGCGGATCAGATCTACCATCTCATCATAATACCCGTACTGCTGCGCCTTGTCTAAAGGAACGTCGTATTCATCGATCAGAAGAACCACCTTTTGGCCGTAATGTTTATATAAGAGAGAAGACAAAGTTTTCAGGCTGTATTCTAATGCATTTTCAGATATGGTAAATATCTGCGGGCCGTCAGGGTCTACCCTGATTAATTGGGCATACAATTTTTTGTCTTCATCAGAAAGAGCAGTACTTTCCATGAGAAAACGAAACCGCAGCGCTTCCTGGCCGATTACGGCACACAGGTGCGCAACTGCACCTGCAAAGTTTTTAGATTCCACCCCTTTCAGCGTAACAGAGATCACCGGAAATTTTCCCATATATTTATCACAAAGTTCTTTTTCTTCGGCTATGGCAAGCCCTTCAAACAGACCCGGGTCACAACCATACGAAAAGAAGTATTTAAGCATGCTCATATTCAAAGATTTCCCGAACCGACGTGGACGGGTGAAGAGATTTACATCTCCCCAGTTATGCAAAAGCTCTATAATCATCTCTGTTTTATCTACATAGTAAAATCCTTCTGTGCGTAATTTTTCAAAATTTTCAACACCGATCGGCAGTTTTAGAGCAGATTTCAAGTTTTATTCCCTCCCCTGCATTCAATGATTGTATACATTATATTTTACAACCTGGGAAAAATCAAGACACTCCAAAAGGACGCCGCCCATATCTTTTTGAGAGTATGGACAGCGTCCTTTGATATCGTAATTATAATGGAATATTTCCATGTTTTTTCGCCACCGGCGCGACCTGTTTGTTTTTCAGCATCTTAAGCGCCGCGGCCAGGCGTTTTCTTGTTTCGTCGGGCCGTATGACTTCTGTCACAAATCCCCTGGATGCAGCCACATAAGGGTTCATAAATTTCTCCTTATATTCCTGCACCAGATGTTCTCTGGTCGCTTCTTTATTTTCCGACTCGTTGATGGCGCGTTTGAAAGCAATATTCACCGCTCCTTCCGCGCCCATGACCGCAATCTCCGCTCCGGGCCATGCGTAGACAATGTCCGCGCCCATGTTTTTGCTGTTCATGGCGATATATGCACCGCCGTATGCTTTCCGCATAATTACAGATATTTTCGGCACGGTTGCCTCCGAAAAGGCGTACAGCATCTTAGCTCCATGACGAATGATTCCTTTGTGCTCCTGGGCTGTCCCCGGCATAAACGCAGGCACATCCACCAGCACTACTAAAGGCACATTAAAACAGTCGCAGGTCCTTATAAACCGCGCCGCTTTGTCTGAGCCGTCATAATCCAGGCTGCCCGCCAACGCCATGGGCTGGTTCGCTACAATACCGATACTCCTTCCGCCGATTCTGCCGTAACCAACGACCACGTTTTTGGCAAAATCCTTCTGCACCTCGAAAAAACTTTCCCGGTCGCAGATCCGGTCGATGACGTCTAACACATTGTATGCTTTCCTGGAATTGTCCGGCACAATCTCCGTCAGCTCCGCGCAGCGGTCTGCGTTGCTGTTTTGCTTGCCGCTTCGTCTGTTCACCAGAGTATTGATCGAATACAGGAGGGATTTTCTGCCTGTGGATTCTTCTTTTTTTCTTATAATAGGCGTCTTCTTTAAATAACTGCTGGGCAGGTAGGATAAAAGTTTTTTGACGCCTTCAAAACACTCTTTTTCATTCTCATAAGTAAAATGTGTCACGCCGCTTTTGGACGCGTGGACAGATGCGCCGCCTAACTCTTCCACCGTGCATTCCTCGTTCACGACGGTTTTTACCACCTGCGGGCCGGTAATAAACATCTTTCCTATTCCGTTTACCATAAAAATATAATCACAAATCGCCGGGGAATAGCACGCGCCGCCAGAACATGGCCCTACGATTACCGCGATCTGCGGGATCACACCAGAGGCCTTTGTATTGCGCAAGAAGATGCCCGCGTATCCGCTTAAAGAATCAATGCCTTCCTC
>CAJUMT010000213.1:0-4183 GCA_910587495.1 uncultured Lachnospiraceae bacterium
ATTTGGACTGGTAGTGCTTTACAGTACAAGCGCCTACAATGGCAGGGTCAAATTCGCTGACCCTGCCTATTATTTAAAAAAGCAGTTTTTTGCTACCAGCATCGGACTGATGGCCATGTACCTGGTGTCCCAGGTGGATTACAGAAGATGGATTCCTGCCGCGGGGGCAGGGTATATCCTGTCTTTAATCCTGTCCACAGCCGTGCTTTTTATTGGTGCGGAAATCAATGGATCAAAGCGATGGATTATTTTAGGTCCGCTTTCTTTTCAGCCTTCGGAATTTGCCAAATTGGCTGTGGTGGTTTTGTTAGCTTCCATTGTAAGTAAGAATGCGTCCCATATGAAATCATGGATCTATATGTTTCGGGTTCTTTTACTGGTGATGCCGATTGTTGCCCTGGTAGGAACCAATAATTTAAGTACCGCCATTATTATTCTTGGCATTGCCGCAATCTTAATCTTTATAGCCAATCCGCGTTTTCTTCCTTTTTTATGGATGGGAGTGCTGGGTGTAGGATTTATCGGTATTTTTTTGAGCGTGGAATCTTACCGGCTGGAACGTCTGGCCATTTGGCGCAATCCTGAACTCTATGAAAAAGGCTATCAGACCATGCAGGGCCTCTATGCCATAGGTTCTGGCGGGATTTTTGGTGTGGGACTTGGAAACAGTATGCAAAAACTTGGGTTTGTGCCGGAGGCGCAGAATGATATGATTTTTTCGATCATCTGTGAGGAAATGGGATTGGCGGGAGCATTTCTTGTGATCCTTTTGTTTGGTTTTCTGATCTGGCGGCTTATGGTGATTGCTACACATCTGCAGGAACTGTTCGGTGTTTTGCTTGCGGTCGGGGTTATGGGGCATATTATGATTCAAGTGATTTTAAACATAGCGGTGGTCACGAACACAATTCCCAATACAGGTATTACGCTGCCTTTCATCAGTTATGGAGGGACTTCGGTTGTATTTCTACTCTCTGAAATTGGATTGATCTTAAATGTATCAAGAAGCCTGAAAAGGGAACATTGACGAAAAAAATGCATATATTGATATATAATGGCAGACCCGACGGCGGGTTTTGGAGGAAATGGATTTGGACAGAAACGAATTATATATCAATGGTCCTCAGAAGATACAGGGAGAGTTGCTGATACAGGGTTCTAAAAATGCAGCGCTGCCTATTTTGGCAGCTACACTGCTGGGGACAGGAGTATTCATCCTCCATCACTGCCCTATGATATCCGACGTGGGGCATATGCTGGAGCTTTTGGAAGACGCAGGATGCAAAGTACATTGGGAAGGACATATGCTGATCGTGGACACGCGGGAAGTGCAAAATTACAGAGTGTCCGGTGACGGGGCAGGAAAAATGCGGTCAACTGTCACACTGCTTGGAAGTATCCTGGGACGGATGCACCAGGTGGAAATCCCTTATCCCGGCGGATGTACCATCGGAGAACGTCCTATTGACCTACATCTAAAAGGGCTTGAGCAGTTGGGTGCGGTATTTGAACATCAGGAACATACTTTGCGGGGAACTGCGGATCAATTGCATGGGGCGCGGATTTGCCTGGATTTTCCCAGTGTGGGAGCGACGGAGAATCTTTTGCTGGCAGCAGTTTTGGCGAAAGGAACAACTATCATCCATGGGGCAGCTTTAGAGCCTGAGATTGTAGAACTGGCTTCTTTTCTTCGGCAAATGGGCGCGAATATTCGGGGAGACGGAACGCCTACGCTGATCGTGGAAGGTGTTCAAAGACTGCATGCTGCAGAATATATTATTCCCTCCGATCGGATTGTTGCGGGGACGTATCTGTTTGGGACTGTGATGACCCAGGGAGAGGCACGTCTTTTACATGTTCCTATTGCGCATTTGGGAGGATTGCCGGAAATGTTTAAAAAGATGGGAGCGATCGTGGAAGCGCAGGAAGATTGGATCTATGTAAAAATGGAACAAAGATGCCACGCGCTTGCGTATGTGGAGACTGCCCCGTTCCCGGGATTTCCTACAGACCTGCAGTCTGCCTTATTGGCAGCTCTGTCTATGGCGGACGGTATGAGTTTTATAGAAGAAAAGATCTTTGAAGCGCGCTTCCAGATTGTGGCAGAATTAAGGAAAATGGGCGCTTGCATCGCCAACGAGGACTCTTTTGCCTTAGTTGACGGCAAAGAGGGGCTGCATAGCGCCTCAGTGGAAGCGAGAGAGCTTCGCGGAGGTGCAGCTCTTATTATGGCGGCTCTTGCAGCGCAGGGAACGACCTGTATTCGTGGCATGGAATATGTGCAAAGAGGGTATGAAGACATAAATGGGGATTTAAAAAAACTGGGCGTTGTGATATGATGCAGTATGATATAAGTCCTTGGGCCAGGATATGACAGAAAAGAGATTACAGTGAAAAAGATACAAAAACAGGGAAACGTAAAAAAAATCCACGGAAAACTTTTGCTGATCATAGCAGCACTGGCGGCAGCTGCAGTGCTGCTGTTATCGGTGGCAGGGGTATTTCAGGTCAAGGTAGTAACTGTCACCGGCAATGATTATTATACAAAAGAAGAAATTGTAGATTATGTCCTGGGAGACGGATATATAAAAAATACACTGTATCTGTATTTTAAATATAAGTATATGGAACATCCTGTGATCCCTTTTATCGATACGCTGGAAGTGGAGATGGATTCTGCTGACAGTATTACCATCAGGGTTTATGAGAAAGGAATCGTGGGATATGTAAAATATCTTGGGAAAAAAGTATATTTTGATAAAGAGGGGACGGTTGTGGAAAGTTCGGACGAGCTTATGGAAGGCGTTCCGCTGATCGGGGGGCTTTCTTTTGATCGTCTGGCCATGTATCAGCCGCTTAGCGTACAGGATCCGGATATTTTCGGGACTATATTAAGTGTTACTCAGCTTCTTAAAAAATACAGTTTAGGTCCTGATGAAATTCGCTTTGGAAATACGAGCGATATTTATCTAAATATGGGCGATGTAAGGATTGCACTGGGCACAGGAGAGCATCTGGAAGAAAAAATCGCTCGTATTAAACAGTTGGAGCCGGATCTGGCTGGCAAATCAGGAACTTTACATATGGAAAATTATACAGATGACAGTACGCATATTTCATTGGAGGCGGTCAGATGAGTGGATTGTCCGCTTTAAATTGTATAAATATAGAATTTTTTGCGAAATAGAAAAAGAAAAGTTGAAAAATATAGTTGCACAATTGTTAAAAAAAAGATATGATGGTACTATTATAAAAAGTTGTGGGATGCATTTTTGAAGGAGGATATAAAATTTGTTAGAAATAATGACGAATGAAACAGAGGCAGCGGCCCACATCATTGTAGTCGGTGTCGGCGGCGCTGGTAACAACGCTGTAAATAGAATGGTAGAAGAACAAATTGGGGGAGTAGAGTTCATTGGGGTGAACACTGATAAACAGGCGTTGAAGCTTTGTAAAGCGCCGACTGTTATTCAAATTGGGGAAAAGCTGACCAAAGGTCTTGGGGCGGGGGCTAAACCTGAGATCGGAGAGAAGGCAGCAGAAGAAAGTATAGAAGAATTAAAAGAATCCATAAAAGGTGCGGATATGGTATTCGTTACCTGCGGTATGGGCGGCGGTACTGGTACCGGTGCCACTCCTGTGTTGGCACAAGCGGCTAAGGAGATGGGGATTTTGACTGTAGGGGTAGTGACAAAGCCGTTCCGGTTCGAGGCGAAACAGCGTATGAATAATGCTCTGGCGGGCATAGAAAAGCTGAAACAATCTGTAGATACATTAATTGTAATTCCTAATGACAAACTTCTTGAGATTGTTGACCGCAGGACGACGATGCCGGAAGCCCTTAAAAAAGCGGATGAAGTGCTTCAGCAGGCGGTACAGGGGATTACGGACTTGATTAATTTGCCTGCGCTAATCAACCTTGATTTTGCAGATGTGCAGACTGTCATGACAGATAAAGGCATCGCCCATATTGGTATTGGTACTGCAAAAGGAGATAATAAAGCCTTAGAAGCAGTGCAGGAGGCAATTACCAGTCCGCTTTTGGAAACAACGATCGCAGGTGCAAGCCATGTGATCATTAATGTGTCTGGGGATATATCCTTGAATGATGCCAGCGATGCGGCAACCTATGTGGAGAATCAGGTAGGAGAAGACGCCAATGTTATCTTTGGAGTTATGTATG
>CAJUMT010000213.1:4193-5521 GCA_910587495.1 uncultured Lachnospiraceae bacterium
GATGAAGTTAGTATTACTGTTATTGCCACCGGTCTCCAGGATGAAGCTGCCAAGCCGGCAGTAGCTCCTTCCTATCGAACTTCCGGTCAGAAAGGGACAGTAGGTATGTCAGGTACAGGATTTGGAAGACAGGCAGAGGTGAAAAAGCCGACAGTTCAGCCGTTGCCGGGACTTAAGAGTTTTAAAAAACCCGAGAGCACGGTGGAAGAGCAGCAGATTCAGATTCCGCAGTTTTTCCAAAAGAACAGATAATATTTCATATATACAGCGCCTGCGGTCTTACGGATCGCGGGTGCTTTTTAGTAGAAAGAAGGAAAAAAGATGAAAATAACAGGACATACAGGACTGACTTGCCTGCTTGGAAGCCCTGTGGCGCACAGTATCTCGCCAGCTATGCATAACGAGTCTTTTAGGTATCATGGACTTAATTATGTGTATTTGGCCTTTGATGTGCTGCCGGAGCGGTTCAAACAGGCTGTGGACGGGCTTGTGGTAATGAATGCCAGAGGGTGGAATTGCACGATGCCCCACAAGCGCTTGATGTATGAGCGGGCGGATGTCCTCTCTAAAGAGGCGCAGCTGATCGGTGCAGTGAATACGGTTGTACAACAAGACGGCGTGTTGACTGGTTATAATACAGACGGAAAAGGATATATGGCAGCAGTAAAAGATGCAGGGCACGATATCATTGGGCAGAAAATGACGCTTTTAGGTGCAGGTGGTGCTGCGGCTTCTATCATGGCGCAGGCAGCGCTTGACGGTGTTCTTTATATAGATCTAATTGCCAGGAAAGGGGACTCCTGGGAATCCATAAGTAAAGTGGCAGATCGTGTGAACAGTCTGACTTCCTGTAAAGTCAATATGTATGAACTTCAGGATACAACACAGATGAAAAAAAGCATAGAAGAAAGCCGAATATTGATTAATGCATCCTCAGTGGGAATGAGTCCCCATGAGGATGATTGTCTTATTCCGGACAGAACATTTCTGCATTCGGAACTGATCGTATCAGATGTAATCTATCATCCGTCTGAGACAAAACTGATCAGGATGGCCAAAGAAGCAGGTTGTCCGGCTTTTAACGGAATGTATATGCTTTTGTATCAAGGCGCGTATGCATTTGAGCTTTGGACAGGGAAAGAGATGCCGGTGGAACTGGTCAAAGAAAAATATTTTACTTAATGATGGCTCAGGTCGAATCATGGGGATAAAAATCGCCCGAACCCTCGCAGTATATGACAAAAAATGCAGTCCTTTCTCCCTATAATGGTTATTACCATAAGAGAGAGGGTGGCAAGTGTACTATGAAGTTTATGTAGATGTGCTGT
>CAJUMT010000214.1 GCA_910587495.1 uncultured Lachnospiraceae bacterium
TGACTGGAGTTCAGACGTGTGCTCTTCCGATCTGACGGATCCGTTTCGCAGGCGTGGCATCCCATTATTATGATACGCTTCTTCGCAGCGCCATGGATTCCAGAGTGGATGTCCTGCAAGGAAGCGGCAACCTGCTGGAGCGGGGCATGTTAGAACGGATAAAAAAAGAACCGCTTTTCCAAAAGAAAGGTATTTTAATTAATAAAGTGTATGCAGCAGGAATCCTTCCGGCGTTTTTTCCTGCGGATCTTTTGATTCGGGCGGTATTGTCCTATCCAATATCCAGCGCCCTCATCGGCGTCGGCAGTTTTACCCAGGCTGACACGGCTTTTAATCGAGAAGACCAGCCGGAAGAAAGCGGGATTCCCGCTTTTGAAGAGGCGCTGTCCGTGCTGGAGAAAAAGTTTTCTACCATTCCCTGCGACCGCTGTCAAAAATGCGCATGTCCTTACGGGACGGAGATTCATACCATATTCAGGCAATATCTTTATTTTTTCCTGGGGAAAGACCATTGGGCGCTTCGCAAACTACATATGGGAATTGATCAGAGCGCCGAGTGGTGCAAAACATGCGTCCATATGCCCTGTCTCGCCCAATGCCCTCGGAAGATACGGATACCGGATGAAATACAGAAAGTGCGAAGGCTTGTCAGGGCGCATCTTTGCCGGATTTGAACTTTGATCCATCCGGGATTTTCGGAAGGAAGGGGTACAGCTCTTCATAATTTTCCATTTCGTTTTCATCCACCGTTCCTGCCGGGATCAGTCCGGTACAGTCCTGGGCGGAGCAGGGTTTCATATAGGAATATTCAGGTTCCTGCCGGTCTTCGGCGCTTTTCTTTTTCATCTTTTTTATTTCTCCATCTGTATTTTTGTTTTTCTGCTAGTAAGTATGTGATATAATATAAAAAATATGTGCAGGGGCAGGTTTTCTTTAGGATTTCTTTAGAAATACCTGCATTTGTTTTTAAGATTCGGACGCTACAATGGTCTCAACGAATGAGAGAGGAGAGCGTCATGAAATTAATATGAAAGAGACAGGGGAGTTAAGGAATATGGATAAATATCATGTGTTAGTGGTAGAAGACGATAAAGAGATCCGGGATGGAATCGAGATTTATTTAAAGAGTCAGGGGTACGAAGTTTACAAGGCGGCCGATGGGATCGAGGGGCTGGAGATTATCTACAGGGAAGAGATTCATCTGGCTATTGTGGATGTGATGATGCCCAGAAAGGACGGCATCCAGATGGTCATGGAGATGCGTAAAGATTATGATCTTCCGGTCATCATGCTCTCAGCTAAATCCGAAGAGGTGGATAAAATACTAGGGCTTAATATGGGTGCGGACGATTATGTGACCAAGCCCTTTACGCCGCTTGAGCTTCTTGCCAGGGTAAACTCTCAGCTTCGGCGCTATAGCCGCTATCTGGAAAAACTGAAAAACGGAAACAGAGAAGAAGAGCATGTTTATCGGATCGGCGGCCTGGAACTGGACGAAGAGAAAGTAGAGCTTCGGGTGGACGGAACGCCGGTGAAAGTGACGCCGATGGAATATCGTATACTGCTTCTCCTTATGAAACATCCGGGAAGGGTGTTTTCCGCAGACGAAATCTACGAGCGGGTGTGGAATGAAAAAGCCGTGAACTCGGATACAATCATGGTTCATGTGCGGAATATCAGGGAAAAGATCGAGATCAATCCTAAGAATCCAAAATATTTAAAGGTGGTGTGGGGTGTTGGATATAAAATGGAAAAACAATAGTGCAAAAGGCCTTTTACTGGTTATGATATGCGCCATGACTGCGTCTGTCATTATGTGTAATGCATATCCTTTTTTCAGAGGCCAGGCAGAGAAAAATATAGAGAACTATAAAAAAGCGAATGGCATTGATGCGGAAGAACAAAATCTTTTCTATGTGGAAGAAGATTTTATGAGGTATCTTCTTTCGGCTGTTTATTATATGAACTATGAAGCGACGCCGGATATGGATGCGTATATGTACCTGACCCAGGATTACGATATGAACCGTATGACGAAAGACGAGCAGGAAAAAGTCAGAAGGGCAGCTTCCCGCCTGATGAAAAATATGCGGAACCAGTATGTATCCACACAGAGTATAAATAATTATTTCAGTTACGCGTCGGGTGTGGAGAAAGATTATGGGACGGCTGCAAACCTTCGTTCCGCGATCTATGGCAATCCGGAAGAAGCCAGAAATATCTATCAGGCAGGCCTTGTGATTTCCTATGACGGAAGAGGCGTTCCTGCCATCAAAGATTCCTGGAACCTGTCAGTCAATGAGGCGGAGCTTCTTCGCTATCTGAGCATGAATTATATGAGTAAGCTGATGGAAGATAACGGACTCGGCTATGAGTATGACGGGGATTATGATGAATATGTGTACGAAGAGGATTATGAAGAAGAAGCCGCTGAAGTATATATAATTGATGAAGTGAAGGTTGCAGAAGAAGCGGTCGGTGATTATAATACGACGGACGGTATGCTGCTTAGCCAGATTCCTGTGCCCAAAATCCAGAATATGAGTTTTGCCTTTGGCATTAATTCCAATGTCTATATGAATGAATATGAATGGCAGGACTACTGGTTTACACGCAATGCTTATACAAGAAGCGGATATATGGTGGGCGTGCTTGCAATTGTAGCAGTTATGGCGGCTCTGGCGCTGGTATTGCAGAACATCCCTGCCCTTGGACTTCGCAAAAACCGTCTGTTTTGTATTCCTACAGAGCTGGTGGCGTGGGCAGGCTGCATAGGTTTGGCATTGACAGTCTCCTTTTCCCAGGAGTTTGGCGTTTATACTATGGCAGGAGAGGTAGTGGAAGATTTTTCCCATATAGGATTTGGAGATGCGTCCGGCATGGCGGCGACTGTCTTTATCTTTCTTTTCTGGAGCGTGTTCGCTTTCTGCTGGTACTGGCTTGCGGCATCGCTGCTGCCTTATTTTACCCATCCAATTCGGACTGTAAGAGAACAGGCTCTTTGTATCGGGATCTGTAAATGGGGAAAAAACTGTTGGCTGAAACTGTGGCACTGGGCTACGGATGTGGAACTGGATGAAAAATTGACCAGAAGCATCTGGAAAGTTGTGGGATTAAACGGCGTTGTGGTGGCAGCCTTTAGCTGCATCTGGTTCGGAGGGGTATTCGGAGCCGTTATTTATACCATTGTCCTTTATGTCCTGATTAAGCAGAAATGTTTCAAGATTCAGGCGGACTATCAGAAGCTTTTAAGCGTGACCCGGGATATCGCCGCAGGCGAATTAAATACGCCCATGGATGAGGATATGGGACTTTTCAATCCGATCCGCAACGAGCTTTCCGCCATCCAGAGCGGTTTTAAAAAGGCTGTCAATGAGGAAGTGCGCAGCCGGAATATGAAGACCGAACTGATCACAAATGTCTCCCATGACTTGAAGACGCCTCTGACGGCGATTATCACTTATGTAGATCTGTTGAAGAAGGAGGATATTTCTGAGGAGGACAGAAAGAAATATATTGATACACTGGATAAGAAATCCCAAAGGTTAAAGGTTTTGATCGAAGATCTTTTTGAGGTCAGCAAAGCATCCAGCGACAACATTGTCATGAACTATGATGATGTGGATCTGGGCAGCCTGATCAAGCAGGTACGGCTGGAGAATGAGGATAAAATCGCGGAAAGTACGCTGGATTTTAGATGGAATCTGCCGGATGAGAAATGTGTGCTTCTTTTGGATCCACAGAGGACGTTCCGGGTGATTGATAACCTGGTTCAGAATATCCTGAAATATTCCATGCCGCATTCCCGGGTATATATCGATATGCGGGAAGCGGATGGGATTGTGACGATCAGTTTCAAAAACATGTCGGCGGCTGAGATGAATTTTTCGCCGGGGGAGATTACCGAGCGGTTTGTGCGGGGGGATTTATCCCGGAATACGGAAGGAAGCGGCCTGGGATTGGCCATCGCGCAGAGTTTTACAGAGCTGCAGGGCGGGACGTTCCAGGTGGATACGGACGGAGATTTATTTAAAGTGGTGATTAGCTGGAAAAGGTAAGGAGAGATGATCCCTGCGGCGTTGGTAGGCTGCGGGGATTTTTTCTTGTGCGTACGGATGGGGTGTGGTATATTGTTTTTTGTAGATATCGGAGGCATGGCGCTGCAGGAAAAGTATCTGTTACCCGATTGCTGATCAGGGCTGCAGTAAAATTTTAACAGCAACGGAACAGACAATGCCGAGAGGATTTTAGGGCGCATTTTTTGGCGAACGAAAATCCTCTCAGTCCACGGCATTGGCAGTGTAGTTGCGGAACTAAAATAGGAGAATGAAGATGGAGATACTGGAGAAAGAGACAGAGAAACTGTATGATAAGGATAGTCACATGAAAGAATTTGAGGCTTTGGTGACGGCCTGTGAGGAGGATGAAAAGAGCGGCGGATATAAGGTTATACTGGATCGGACGGCATTTTTCCCGGAAGGCGGCGGGCAGTTTGGGGACGTGGGCAGGTTAGATGAGACTGAGGTAACGGACACAAAAGAGCGGGGCGGCGTCATTTACCATAAGACGAAAGAAGCGCTGGAACCCGGGCGCAGGGTGAAGGGGAAAATCGATTTTGCTGTGCGCTTTGACAGGATGCAGCAGCATTCGGGGGAGCATATTTTGTCCGGGCTTGTACATAATCTGTATGGGTATGACAATGTGGGCTTTCACCTGGGAGCGGAAGTTACGACGCTGGATTTTAACGGGGAGATGACGGAAGAGCAGGTGAAGGATCTGGAGCTTCGGGCGAACCAGGCGGTGTGGGAAGACGTGCCGGTACAGGTGCTGTATCCGACAAAGGAGCAGCTTAAAAATGTGGATTACCGCAGCAAGATAGAGATTGAGGGTCAGATCCGTATCGTGTCGATTCCCGGGTATGATATCTGTGCCTGCTGCGCGCCGCATGTAGACAGAACCGGGGAGATCGGGCTTGTCAAGATCATAAGCTGCGAGCGGCACAGGGGCGGATGCCGGATGACGATCCTGTGCGGGCTGCGGGCGCTTGCGGATTACAGGAGAAAGCAGCTAAGCGTAACGGAAGTTTCAGTTGCTCTCTCAGCCAAGCCAGAGAAGATCGGCGAGGCGGTGCTGCATGTAAAGGAGCAGCTTGACAGGAAGAAGGAGCAGTTAAACCGCATGCAGGGACTGTATCTTTCGCAGAAGCTTGCGCAGCTTACGCCGGGAGATAAGAATGTCTGCATTATAGAGGAGGAGCTGGACAATATCGCTGCGCGGAATTTTGTCAACAGCGCCATGGAAAGATGCGAAGGAATCTGCGGCGCGCTGATCGGGACGGATGAAGGCGGCTATCATTATATTCTCGGCAGCAGGACGATGGATCTTCGGGCGTTTTGTAAGATGCTCAATGAAAGATTTCAGGGGAAAGGCGGCGGCAAGCCGGAGATGGTGCAGGGATCTTTGACAGGAGCGGGGGAAGAGATACGAAAAGTGATTATGGAAGCGTAGGGTGA
>CAJUMT010000215.1 GCA_910587495.1 uncultured Lachnospiraceae bacterium
CAGTACCCGGTCTTTCAGCGCCTGTAAAAGAATACACTGCTGCAACCGCATATCCATATATTTTACATAGTAAAGATCCGCCTCAGACAGTGAATTATGCGCCTGCTCCCTGGCTCGTTCCACTCCCTCGCGGATGTGTTCCTCCAGCTCGTCCAGATCAAGCCAGATATAATTTTCGCTGATATTTCCTTCCATATAAGCGGCCAGTTCCCGAAGCACTTTTTTCATATCAGCTTCAACTTTATCCATATCGGCACGGATTGCCTTTACATTACTGGGCATCTTCCAGTTCATGGCAAGAGCCAGGCCGGTCCCTGTAAGAACCAGCGCCAGCTCATTTAAGGCAAAATTCAGGCTGTAATCAGGAGACATCAGATAGTGGGTTCCCATGACCGCATTGACGGACACCGTATTCTGCCAGCCAAATTGATAACAGCTTCCCACCATGAAGAAAATATAAACTCCATAATTGATCCAGCCAAGTCTTCCGGGAAAGTGAAAGCACACAAATATCAAAAGCACAGACAAAAGGAAGGAAAAGAGTCTTTCAATGGTAAGCTGTATGGTGTCTTTTCTTGTGTCCTGTACTGTCAAAAGTGTAATGATCCCTGCGGAAGTGGCGTACTGAAGCCGAAAAAACTCCGCAATCATGATGGCCAAACAACTTCCGACTGCAATCTTCCATACTTTTAACCTGCGTCTTCTGTGTCTGATGGTATCGGCTCTTTCTCTCATCAATACGGATTACCTGCCGCTGTATACGATTCCCTGCTCCGCATCTATGGTGACAAAAGTACCGGATTTCAATATACTCGTAGCGTTTCTTGCAGCCACGATGACCGGAATATCCAAAGCCATACCAACGATTGCCGCATGGGAATAACGATCTCCAGTCTCTGTAATGATACCTGTCGCATCCTTTAATTTGCTCATCATCTCATTGGTGGTTTCTTTGACTACCAATATATCGCCCATATGGAAATTCTGTTCCAGATCGTCCATATCCTGGCAAACACACAGATTACCGGACCGTTTCAGCTTATTGCCGCCTTTACCGCTGATCAGCGCGTTACCGGCCACATGAACTTTAATCATATTGGTAGTACCGGAAAGTCCCAAAGGAACGCCCGCCGTAATGACAGCCAGCTCGCCTCTTTTGATCAGTCCCTTTTGTTCCGCTACTCCAACCGCATGGTCGAACAGATCGTCCGCCGTACTCTTCTCCTCGATCTGGATCGGCACAACACCCCAGATTAAGTTTAACTGACGGCAGACGCGCATATCCATGGCTCCGCCGATAATCTGGCAGCTGGGACGGTATTTGGATATTCTTCCCACTGTTTTTCCTGATTTGGTAACCGCCACGATAGCGGCAGCTTTCAGATCCATGGCCGTCGTGCAGGTGGCGTGAGAAATAGCATTTGTCACATCCGGACGGTCTTCCATTCTGCGCGGTTTAAACTCTGTCGTATAATCAATATCCTGTTCCGTGCGCTCTGCAATGCGCGCCATGGTCTTTAATGCTTCCACAGGATATGCGCCTGCCGCCGTCTCTCCCGACAGCATGATTGCGCTAGTACCCTGATAAATGGCATTAGCCACATCGGAAGTCT
Source organism: uncultured Lachnospiraceae bacterium (assembly GCA_910587495.1). Classification (GTDB taxonomy): domain Bacteria; phylum Bacillota; class Clostridia; order Lachnospirales; family Lachnospiraceae; genus Hominiventricola. The sequence goes on from CAJUMT010000215.1 coordinate 1,614, forward strand.
CCGCTCGGGTCGGACGCGGATTCTTCATCATGGAATCCAGCATCTGGGTAGCCGTGATGACCGGTTTCCCTTTGGCGACAGATAGATGAATCAATTCTTTCTGAATAATGGGAACTTCTTCCAACGGGATCTCCACGCCCATATCTCCTCTGGCAATCATAATGCCGTCCGCCACACGAAGAATCGCCTCACAGTTTTCCACACCCTGCATATTCTCGATTTTGGCAATAATATTGATGCCCTCTCCGTTTTTTTCATGAAGGATCTTGCGGATCTCCAGGATATCTTCCGCAGTCCGGGTAAAAGATGCAGCGATAAAATCAAACTTCTGCTCAATGGCAAAAACAATATCGTCATAATCCTTCCTGCTGACAAAAGGCATCTTAAGCTCTACGCCCGGAACATTCACTCCTTTATGATTGGAAATAAAACCGCCATTGTTCACCTGGCAGATAATCTCCTCTCCTTCTATCCGCAGCACTTTCATACCGATCAGGCCATCGTCTATCAGAATAGCATCTCCTGCACATACATCTTTATATAATTCTTTGTAGGTAATGGTCACTTTCTCCTGCGTGCCTAACAATTCTTCTGTTGTAAGGGTAAAAGTCTGCCCCTTCTTAAGCTCCAGTTTTCCGCCTTCCACGTCACCGATCCTGATCTCCGGGCCTTTGGTGTCCAAAAGGGCGGCAACCGGAAGGTTTAATTCTTCCCGAAGCTTCTTGACCGTATCAAGACGCACTTTCTGTTCCTCATGGGTACCATGGGAAAAATTCATACGCGCCACGTTCATGCCTTCCTGCATCAATTGGCGCAGTACATCTTCATTGTCTGTGGACGGGCCTAACGTACATACAATTTTTGTTTTTCTCATATTCTCAAATCCTTTCCGTTATTCACTCATGCACACTGTAGTTGGGCGCCTCTTTGGTGATATGGATATCATGCGGGTGGCTTTCTTTTAAAGAGGCAGCAGAAATCTTTACAAACCTTGCGCCGGTCTTTAATGTCTCCACATCCGGCGCGCCGCAAAGACCCATACCGGACCGAAGACCTCCTAAAAGCTGGAAAATCGTATCTTCCACATAGCCTTTGTAGGCCACGCGTCCTTCTACTCCTTCGGGTACCAGTTTTTTTGCATCGCTCTGGAAATAGCGATCTTTAGACCCATTCTCCATGGCAGAGATCGAACCCATGCCTCTGTATACTTTATATTTTCTTCCCTGATATAATTCAAAGGAACCCGGGCTTTCATCACAGCCTGCAAAGATACTACCCATCATACAGACATTGGCTCCTGCAGCGATAGCCTTTGTGATATCGCCGGAATATTTGATGCCGCCGTCAGCGATGACCGGTACGCCGTATGCTTTCGCCGCTTCATAACAGTCCATGATAGCGCTGATCTGCGGAACGCCCACGCCGGATACAACTCTGGTCGTACAGATAGAACCAGGACCGATGCCTACTTTTACAGCGTCCGCGCCGGCTTCAATCAGAGCCCTGGCGCCCTCTCCTGTAGCTACGTTTCCGGCAATAACCGGAATATCCGGATAGGAATCTTTGATCATTTTAAGACAGCGAATAACATTGGCGGAATGGCCGTGGGAAGAATCCAGCACAAGGACATCCACATGGGCGTTTACCAAAGCCTCTGCCCGCTCCAACACATTGGCCGTGATACCGATGCCCGCTCCGCATAAAAGCCTGCCCTGAGAATCTTTGGCAGCCAGCGGATATTTTATCTGCTTTTCGATATCTTTGATGGTAATCAGGCCTTTCAGGTGGAAATTCTTATCTACGATAGGAAGCTTTTCCTTTCTGGCTCTGCCCAGGATAGTCTTCGCTTCGTCTAACGTAATCCCCTCCGGCGCGGTGATTAGATTCTCGGATGTCATGCACTGTTTGATCTGTTTGGAATAGTCTGTTTCGAATTTTAAATCACGATTAGTAATAATACCTACCAGCTTCTTGCCTTCGGTAATCGGCACACCGGAAATACGGTACTTTGCCATAAGTGCGTCTGCGTCTGCAAGTGTATGTTCCGGAGATAAAGAAAATGGGTCCGTGATAACGCCGTTCTCAGAACGCTTTACTTTATCCACTTCTTCTGCCTGTTCTTCAATTGACATATTTTTGTGGATGATACCTATACCGCCCTGTCTTGCCATAGCGATCGCCATGCGGTATTCTGTAACGGTATCCATACCTGCGCTCATCATTGGAATGTTTAATTTAATGTCCTTCGCCAGATACGTTTCCAAATTCACTTGATTGGGAATTACTTCCGAATAGGACGGCACCAGCAAAACATCATCAAATGTTATACCTTCACCAATAATTCTACCCATATCTTTTCCTCTCTTTCTTTCGTTTTATATTTTGTATTCCCATTATACAGGAAGGACGCTGCATATTGCAACGTCCTTCTATGAAAATTCTTATGATTTTGTACGGAATTACATCATACCCATCCCGCCGCCTGCCGGCATAGCAGGAGCTTCTTCTTTAATATTGGCAACACACGCCTCAGTGGTCAGGAAAGTAGCCGCTACGCTGGTAGCGTTCTGCAGAGCGCTTCTGGTCACTTTCGCCGGGTCTAAGATACCTGCTTCTACCATATCTACATACTCTTCTTTGTAAGCGTCAAAACCGATACCGTCCTTGGACTCACGCACTTTGTTGATAATTACAGCGCCTTCTAAGCCTGCATTTGCCACAATGTGGTACAGCGGAGCTTCCAGTGCTTTTAAAATCACTTTCGCGCCGGTCCTCTCGTCGCCTTCCAACGTGTCTACCAGACCCTCCACTTTCTTGGAAGCATGGATATACGCTGCTCCGCCGCCGCAGACAATGCCTTCTTCCACAGCTGCTCTTGTAGCTGCCAAAGCATCCTCCATGCGAAGTTTTGCTTCCTTCATCTCTGTCTCGGTAGCCGCGCCTACACGGATAACCGCTACGCCGCCTGCCAGTTTTGCATAGCGCTCCTGTAATTTTTCTTTATCAAACTCGGATTTGGTTACATCCATCTCTGCTTTGATCGTTTTGATACGGTTCTCAATCTCTTCTTTACTTCCAAGTCCGTCTACAATCACGGTATTCTCTTTCTGAACTTTTACGGATTTTGCACGGCCCAGCATCTCGATGGTTGCATCTTTCAGTTCCAGACCCACTTCCTCGGATACAACAGTACCGCCCGTCAGAACCGCGATATCCTGCAGCATTGCTTTTCTTCTGTCTCCATAACCCGGAGCTTTCACACCTACAGCAGTGAAAGTACCGCGCAGTTTATTCAGGACAAGGGTAGTAAGCGCTTCGCCCTCAATATCCTCTGCAATAATCAGAAGCTTCTTGCCGGACTGTACCAGCTGCTCCAATACCGGAAGAATTTCCTGGATATTGCTGATCTTCTTGTCAGTAATCAAGATATACGGATCATCCAAAACTGCTTCCATCTTCTCTGTATCGGTAGCCATATATGCGGAAATATAACCGCGGTCAAACTGCATACCTTCCACCACATCCAGCTCAGTTTTCATGGTCTTGGACTCTTCAATAGTGATGACGCCGTCATTGGCCACTTTCTCCATAGCATCCGCTACCATATTACCTACTTCGTCGTCGCCTGCGGAAATCGCCGCAACTCTCGCCATCTGATGCTTACCGGTCACTTTGCTGCTCATGGCCGCAATTGCTTCCACAGCACAGTCTGTAGCTTTTTTCATACCTTTTCTTAATACAACCGGGTTCGCGCCTGCTGCCAGATTCTTCATGCCTTCG
>CAJUMT010000216.1 GCA_910587495.1 uncultured Lachnospiraceae bacterium
CGGATCAGGCGAAGCGGGAAAACTGGCTGGATCGGGATTACAGTACACGGGAGATAGGGATTCTCGCCGGCCGGGGAGTGCAGATACGGCCAGGAGAAAAAAAGACGGGATTTCAGAAGATCCTGAAATCAGAATATCCGCAGACGCCCATTGAAGTGATCCGCATCAGGGAAGGCAGGAGCAGGGAAGAACTGGATGAGATCTTCGAAAAAATGTACGGGGCGGCGCAGCCGGGAGAAACCATCTATTTTGACATCACTCATGGACTCCGCAGTATTCCCATGCAGGTTCTGACCGTCATTCACTATGCCAAAGCCCTGAAAGAGATTGAGGTAGGCGGTATCTACTATGGGGCATATGAGATCGGGGAAGACAGGGAGGACGGGCTTAGGTATGTGGATCTTCTGGACATGTCCATGTGCAGCAAGATACTGGATTGGACCAGCGCGGCAGAATCCTTTGTCAAGGGCGGCAGCAGCAACCAGATCTGGAAATTGAAGGAATCCGGCAGGGATGTAAGCGAACTGGAGCGTCTGGCGTTGAAAAGCCTCCATGACCTGACCAGCTGCCTTAATACCTGCAAGGGAAAGAGCAATGTGTCTTCCGAAAAGAGCATCCGGAAGGCATATGAAGATTTTCGGATGCATTATGACCAGCTGTGTGAAAGCCATACCGGCATATCGGAGGCGCCGCTTCTGCGGCTGTTTGAGCGGATAGAAAACGATCTGGACGTCTTTCGGCAGCGGCTTTTCTTCCTGAAAGACGACAGGAGGATCTACCTTAGCTGCACGGCTACAGGGATGGCGGCGGTGGACTGGGCAGTCAGAAAGAATCTGCCCCAGCTTGGCTTTACGGCGCTGAAAGAGACCATTGTGACCTATATGTGTGAACGGTATCAGGTTCCTGCGGAAGACCGGACGGTGAGGAATACCACTGTGTGGGATATCCTCCGCGATATGTCGGTGCAGTATGAAACTCTGGAAAAGAGAGGGAATGTTTCCATAGACCGGAAATGGTTCTGTGAACATAAACTCATGACTACGCCGTACAAAGCGGAATTGTCGCGCATGATCATGGAGATCCCGGAGGAACTGCTGTGTGTAACGGCACGGATCATGCGGTTTAGGGACGCATTGAACGACTTTGGATTTTCTGAAAATGAGACAGAGAACGACGTCCTTACCTGGAGGGAAATTCAGGAACAGCTACGGGATTTCCAGGGGACATTGAGACGGATCATGGAGGAACAGGGGGTAACTTTCGAGATTGATGAATGAGGGAGTAATTCCGGATAGAGCGTTCACCCATGGCGGTGTTTTTCATGCGGATGACGTGTTTTCAGCGGCGCTGCTTCGTTGCCTGAATCCTCAGATTCAGATCGAGCGGGGCATGAGAGTGCCGGAAGATTATCCGGGCTTGGTATTTGATATTGGGGGCGGTCGGTTCGACCATCATCAGGCGGATGCCAGGTGCAGGGAGGACGGAACGCCCTATGCGGCGTTCGGCCTTTTGTGGGAGGCTTTCGGAGAAAGGATCCTGTGCGGGGAAGACGCAAAGAAGTTTGACCGGGAGTTTGTCCGGCGGCTGGATGAAAGCGACAATACAGGCGTCCCCCATGAGATTGCCGCCATGATCCATGATTTTAATCCGACCTGGCAGGAAAGCGTAGAAGAACAGGCGCGGATGTTTTCAGAGGCGGTGGATCTGGCCGTTAAAATTTTAAAAAGGCGGTTTTGCCATATGCGTGCGAACCGGGAAGCTTATGAACAGGTGCGGGCGCAGCTTAGGGAACAGCCAGGGCAGATCCTTTATTTGGAACATGCCCTTCCATGGAAGGAAGCGGTGGCCGGGACGGAAGTGTTGTATGTGATCTATCCATCGCTTCGCGGCGGCTATTCCATACAGGCGGCGCCTGTATCTGCCAGTTCTATAGAACTTAAAAAACCATTCCCGGAGGAATGGAGAGGAAAGAAAAGGGAAGAACTGTCTGCCCTTACAGGGATACAGACCTTTGGCTTTTGCCATCAAAGCGGTTTCCTGTGCGCGGCGGATACGAAAGAAGACGCAGAAAAAGTGGCCGGGGTGGCTGTAAGGCGATAGTGAGGAGCAGCATTACCTTTAATTCAGTTTTTTATATTTGAAGAGATGAAAAAAGACTATGGATCAAACTTATATCCAATAGTCTTTTTTTGTAACGAAATCTTTATTTTTCCGATATAAGTAGAAAGAGAAAAAAGGAGGGGGATTATGTGGACGTTATTGAAAAAGCCTATACACAGCATGCACGGGATGTATATCGGTATTTGTTCAGCTTGTCTCATGACGAAGATCTGGCGGAAGAACTGACACAGGAAACTTTTCTGCGCGCCATGAAAACAGTTAAGAATTATGACGGGAGCTGCAAACTGTCCGTATGGCTTTGCCAAATAGGCAAACACCTTTGGTATCAATGGCTGGAAAAACATGCGAAATATAAGACGGTTGAGCTTACGAATGAAATACCGAATGAATTATCTTCTGAAAAACATGTCCTGCTGCGTATGGAAAAAGCAGCCCTTTATAAAGCGATTCATTCGCTCCCGGAACCCATGCGGGAGGTAGTACATATGCGTCTGACCGGTGAATTTTCATTTGATGAAAACCGTATGCTGCTGATGCCGGTGCAGGCCGTGCTTACAACTGACGACTATGATGACAGCATTACATTAAGCGATCTGGATCATGCGGATTTTGAAACCTCAAAGGCAGTCATATCCGGAAATTATGACACGCTGGATTTGCTACAGTTTACTTATCGGGGAATTAACCATGCAGGTTTTACTTCCTGCAGCAGAACCATCAGCCGTAACGGAGAAAAGATCAGAGTTGTCTTTTTCTGTTATTATAAAACATTGTGGGACATTGTATTGCATGGAGATTTGGCAGGTTACAGCGAAAGCGGCTCTGCTTTCGGGGATGTCTATGAAGACAGCATGCAAAAGGATCATACATATATACCAGGTATGAAAGAAATCTATTATCTTCCGATTAGAAACCTGCATAAAATCAGCGATTTTTCCGGCGAGGAATTTGATGCACTAAGAGATAAGGCCGAATTAATTTGGAAGGGGATTATTTGAAAACAAAATAACAATCCCCCAATGGCAGTGCCGAAATAGAATCCAGTTTTAAGATTACGGCTGTTAAAAAAGCTATATGTGCTATCTGTTTTGCTGACACCGGTTTGCGTGGCTAAATGCTCAAGGGAACAATAATTGAAATACTTCGTTTTATTGTCCACATATGACTCCATCGCCACGCTTTGCCAGCCAAAATCATCTTTAACAGGTTTATATTCTCTATATTCCCATTTAATGAACGAGCAGGGGCACAACTGCCTTTTGCGGCATGATTGGCATATCATATCACAGGAGGTTTTTGCAGTCACTTGTGATGGCGGGACGATTGAGCAGTATAAGATGCATTTCAGGATACTGTTCGACGATGATGTACTGTACGGTAGACAGGGGGAAGGTAAAAGCCGAACATAAGACATACCTGGCATCATAGGGATTAAGAAAATTTATTTCTGGATACATCCGGCGAAAGTCGGGTGTTTTTGGCGTTTCTGAAATGCGTTGTGCTGAAAATTCTGGTAGGTATATTGCAAAGCTTATCTGCATATGCTATAATACCAATAGGCAAAAGGATTGGAGCATTCATGTGATGCACAAAAAGGAACGAACCCCCGGAAGCACTCGCAATACTTCCGGGGGTTCTCCTTCTTTTACGGAGAAGTTAACCGTTTGGGCTTGATTACCGACTATTCATCATCTCCGTCAAGCCACTTGCACAGGTAGTAGGCAACTACACCGGCCAATACGGAGAGAATAAAGGATTGGAAGAAATTCATGTCATGCACCCCCTTCCTGTTACCAGTATCGGGGCGGTAACGGGATAATTATATCATGGTGGTATTACAGGAACAAGTAATTGAAGTAAAAAGTAGTATCTGTTAATAAAATGGAAATATTTCTAATCCAAAGTTTTTGCCTGCATTGCGGGGAATTGCATGCAGGCAAATCCTTGGATTGTAGCCGTACAGGTGGGAATATTGCAAAAAATATCGAGAGATATGGAAAATGTTCTTGCGCTTTTGCGCAATATGTTATAGAATAAAAACAGGCGTAAATATGAACAAATTGTAAACATGCACGTTTTTGTTTGAAAAAGCCTAATTATCAGAATATTCTGATAATTGCCCCCTGAAAGCAGGTCTGGAAACCATTGATTTTAGCTGGTTTTTTAAGGGATACCGTAGAAATGGGATAAGCCCGCTATAGGGCATTGGATTGCAGCCGCACAGGCAAAAAAACAGGGGATTCTATCTTTTATTTTGATAGACCCCTGTTTTTGCTTATGAGTATAAGTTATTTACGAAAGATTCTGTATATCGTTATGGAAAAGGTAAGGAAACACGAAGGCCATAAAAATTTTGAGCAGATGACAGAGTCTTATATGCAAGAATGATTTATTGGTTCCATAGAATGTAAATTTCGCTTAAACGGAACGACCGTTCCGCTCCCGCGGAGCGGCCATTTCGTTTTAAACGGAGTATTCTTCCAAATTAACAAAAGCCTATACAGGCTCTCTCATACTACGCCCGTTCATTTCAATCCGGTAACTGTGCCGTCGGTCGGTAATGCGTGATAAACAGGCATCCGCATAAGTGCCGTCTTTAAACATATCGAACCACGATTTGACAGGAAACTGGGAGATGATAATGGTTGACCGCCTCCCATCCCGGCCATCGATGACCTCAAAAAGATCTCTACACTTGTCGATGTCAAGTTCCATCAGTCCAAAGTCGTCGATTGCCAGCAGATCTACTTTTGATAGCAAAGTTAGTTGATCCATGTATGTATCTTTCATGCGGGCCTGTTCCAGCTCAAGCATGAGATGGCTGGCTTTGATATAGCGGACGGTTTTTAATTTTTTCAGCGCTGATACACAAAGTGCGTTACTTAAGTATGTTTTGCCACTGCTTGTCATTCCGGTTATGATGAGATTCCGTCCCTCATCAATCCAATTACAGGTTGCCAGTTTCTCTATAGATGTGTGATCAAGTTTACGGTCGGCTTCATAGATCGAATCATCAAGGTCAGCCTGTGGATAACGTAGCTTTGCCTGCTTCAACAGGCGGTTGATTTTTTTATCATACCGTATCTGCCACTCAGTGTTGACCAATTCGGTAATGCGTTCCATAAAAGAGGAAAGATCGGCATTTGGATCAAGGACCTGCCGCTCAAATGCTTCGGTAGTGTAAAATAGTTTGTGTTTTTGGTAAAAAATGGCTCCTTTCTGGTAAGAA
>CAJUMT010000217.1 GCA_910587495.1 uncultured Lachnospiraceae bacterium
TCCCATAGCTTTAGCCTCATTGATCCCAACTGTATTTTGTAAGCTGCCCTTCTGTCTGCATCCCGGAAAAGCCCTGCTGACGCAGCGCCTCATAGAGCACGACCGCCGCCGCGTTGGATAAATTCAAAGAGCGAATCCCAAAACCCATGGGAATCCGTATGGCCTGCTCTTTATGTAGCTTAAGGATTTCTTCGGGAATCCCGCCGCTCTCCTTACCGAACATAAGATAACAGTCCGGCTCATAATGGACATCCGTATACAGGTTGACGCCCTTGGTAGTCGCCATATATACTTTTGCCCCCGGATTGCGGTCCAGAAAGTCCTCATAATCCAGATAAGTGGTCACATCCAAGTCTTTCCAGTAGTCCATACCTGCCCTTTTCAGCTCTTTTTCACCCAGACGAAAGCCCAGAGGTTCAATCAGGTGAAGCCTTGTGCCTGTGGCTACACAGGTCCTTCCAATATTTCCGGTATTGGCCGGTATCTCCGGCTCATGCAATACGATGTTTAACGGCATGATTCATTCCTTAAACGTGTAATGAAGTTCTTCATCTTCTCCAGGGCTGTTTTTAAATTCTCCAGAGAGTACGCGTAGGAAATACGCAGGAATCCTTCTCCGCAGTCTCCAAACGCCGTTCCCGGCACAACCGCCACTTTTTCTTCTCTCAAGAAACGGTCCGCAAATTCTTCTGAGGTCATACCGAACTCTTTAATGCATGGAAATACATAGAACGCGCCGTAAGGTTCGAAACATTCTAAGCCCATCTCCTTAAAAGCGTGCATCAGATAACGCCTTCTCTGGTCATAAGCTTCCCGCATCTTTGCCACGTCTTCATCGCCGTTTCTCATAGCCTCCACCGCTGCGTACTGGCTGGTAGTCGGCGCGCACATAATGGCAAACTGATGGATTTTAAGCATCTGCTCCATGATCACAGCCGGCCCGCAGGCATAGCCAAGCCTCCATCCGGTCATGGCATAAGCCTTGGAAAAACCGTTAATCAAAATAGTGCGCTCCTGCATGCCCGGAAGGCTCGTAATGGATACATGATCCCCTTTATAACTAAGTTCTGAATAAATCTCATCAGAAAGCACAAAAATATCTTTTTCTATAATGACCCGGGCAATGGCCTCCAGATCCGCTTTCTCCATAATAGCTCCGGTAGGGTTATTGGGGAACGGAAGGACTAAAAGCTTTGTCTTATCTGTGATGGCTTCCTTAAGCTCCTGAGCAGTGAGGCGAAATTCATTTTCTGCTTTCAAGTTGATGATAACCGGCGTTCCTCCTGCCAGCACAGCGCAGGGTTCATAGGATACATAACTGGGCTGCGGAATCAGCACTTCGTCTCCCGGATTTAGCATGGCACGCATGGCGATATCAATGCCTTCACTTCCGCCCACGGTCACTAAGATCTCATTTACCGGATCATACTCCACTGCGCACCGGCGTTTCAAGTAATGGGAGATTTCCTCTTTCAACTCCTTTAAACCTGCGTTGGACGTATAAAAAGTCCGGCCTTTTTCCAGAGAATAAATACCCTCGTCCCGAATATGCCAGGGGGTGTCAAAATCCGGCTCGCCTACGCCTAAAGAGATCGCGTCGTCCATCTCGCTTACCAGATCGAAAAATTTACGGATACCGGAAGGTTTTACATTTACGATTGTATCGGATAATGGATTTCTCATGGGGTAATCAACATCCTTTCGTCTTTGGACTGATGAACCATAACAGAGCCATGGTCCTTATATTTTTTCAGGATAAAGTGGGTGGCTGTACTTAAAACGGACTCTTGGGGAGACAATTTGTCAGAAACGAACTGGGCCACGTCCCGCATGGTCTTTCCTTCGATCATGACCATGAAGTCGAATCCGCCGGAAATCAAATAAACGCAGTCCACTTCCGGGTAATTATAAATTCGCTCGGCTATCTTGTCAAAACCCAGCCCTCTCTGGGGCGTTACTTTTACTTCGATCAGGGCGGTCACTTTCTCCGAACCGGTCTTATCCCAGTCGATCAGCGTATGGTATCCGCAGATCACCCCTTCTTTTTCCATCTGCGCAATCTCATTGGCGACAGATGCTTCGTCCGTTCCCAAAAGGATTGCCAGATCCTTTAAATCCACGCGGCTGTTCCGCTCAATATAGGTCAATATTTTCTCTCTCATCGTTCTATCCCCTTATCTATGATTTTATATATCTCATCTTCCCGCGGTCGTTCCAGAAAAGCTTTGTCTTCCCCGTTTCGGATCGTTCTGGTTTTCCCGTCCGTGCAGCGTCCGATCCGGAAAGCGTCGATCCCCTGCTCTTTTAAACGGCAGATCAGACTTCCTGCGTCGGGAGCTGTCAGTAATATACAGCCTCCGGATAAAAGACGGTATGGGTGCAGGCGGAAATATTCGCAGATCTCCACCGTCTCCTGGCGAATGGGAATCTTTCTTAATGTAATCTCAAGCCCGACATTGGAATCCTGCGCCAATTGCCACAACGCCCCGTATACGCCCCCTTCTCCGGCTTTTACAAAAGCGCTCGCGCCAAGCTTCAAAAGGTCCTCGCCTTCAGGCAGGGAAGATACATATTGTCCAAGCGCCATTGCTTCTTCTACAAAAGCGCCCGCAAAGCGGCTGCGCAGTTCCCTTTCTTTTTCCCGGGCGATCAGGGAAGTCCCTGCAAGACCGATCCACCGGACAGCTGCCACATCATCGCCGGCCCTAGCTCCCGGACAGCCCGGAAGAAGACGCAAACCTTTGATTCTGTCCATTGTCTTTAAGGCGCAGGCGGCGCCGCCCCTGCTGCCGCAGCCGCCGCGGCATTGGCTGCCGCCACGTTAGCGTCTGCCAGCGCTTCATCCTGAAGGGCAATGGCAGCTCTTAAGTTCTCAGACAGAACCGGGTCTCCGGCTGTTCCGTAAGTCACTACCCGATTACTGCCTTTATAACTGCTTTTATTCACCCGGGTACGCTCGGTTTCCACACCATTTACTTTCACCACTTTATATAGTTCCGCCGTGTACGCAGTGCTGCCTTTAGAGGCGGATTTATGTCCCAAAGGAAGTCCGCCGTTCTCGGTTAAAATGGTTTTTGCCGGCGTCTCGCTGGTCTTCACACTCTCAAACGTAACTGTGCGGTTTGACTCCCTGGTCTCTTTGCCGTACACATTGAATGTGATCTTTTTATCGGACGTGGTATATCCTTCTATGTAGACCGGATACTGGGTGGAATTGACAAATTTAAAATCTTTATAAGTACCTGCAATAGCCGCGTCTTCTGAAAGTTCCACATAGTGAACGATCATGGAATGCGGGGAACGCTCGGTCACTTCCAGCTCCGCCCGGAGCACCGCGTTGTACAACGTCGTGGATACCTGACAGATCCCTCCGCCCATACTGTCCACCACTTCACCGTTTAAATAAGAACCTGCCATGGCATAACCGTTCTCTTCAGTAAAAGGCGATACAGTCTCATAGGTAGAAAATGCCTCACCCGGATAAAGGACCGTTCCGTCAATATGCTCCGCCCCGCTTCTAAGATTTTTGCTCCGGTCAGCGCCTGAACTGGAAAAGCTTGTAGTAAAGCTCCCCAAAAGGTCTTTGACATTCGCAAGCTGTTCGGCGTTTCCCTCCGGCTCTGTGATTTTTGTCACAAGCTCTACTTTAGCTTCTGCGTCCCCATCCGTAAGGCCGGTCTCCAGGTAATCCATGACCGCCTGAACGGAAGCATCCACGTCCAGTTCCAAACCCTGCTTACCTGCCACAAAATTAAAGGCGCCGTTTTCACGGGTCAGAGACGCGTTCTGCGCTTTCTGATCGTATTTGGTACACTGTTCTTCCACAAAAGATTTGACAAGCGCTTTGTCAGTCTCCCATTCCAGGGTCAATGTTTTTCCGCTGTGCTGCAGATCCTTCTGCTCTTTATAGCGTTTCACAATATTTCCCACACGGCCGATGCCGACCGCTTCGTCCAGTACATCCTTGTTGGACCAGGCAAGACCGAAATCAGAGAGTTTAGCCTCCACGGTCTCACTGCCTACCATAAGAGCGACCGTCTGACCACTTACACGCTGGGCATATGCGTCCACTGCCCGGCCTGCCTCGTCCCTGGTCATGCCTGACACATCCACCTCGCCTATGGTGACACCCTTTAAAATGGTATCGTCCGCCGCATAAGCGGTCATCCCGACACACAGAGCCAGCAGGCAGGCGAACGGCAACAGCCTTTTGATTAACTTTTTCATAAACAAACTACTCCTCCTGAATAATAATTGATTTGTTTACAGTGCATAGAGCAGCAGCGGCGATATCATGGCAATCACGAGAATCACTACAATCACAGCCGCAATCCTTCTTTTAGCCTTATCTGTGTAAAAATTCATTCTGCATCCTCCTCATTTTCTTAGCGCATGATTCTCCCGTATTGAGAAATGATCTGGTCAATCGTACGGGAAGCTTCGCTTTTGGTCATATCTTCTATGCAATGACCTAGTTCTATTTTATGATATTTCAGCAGATCCTTCAAGTATCCTTTTTGGGATTTTGTAATGGGACTTGTCTTTTTGGGCTCGTATGTCATCCTGTCAAGCACAAATGCTTCCGGCTGACGTTCACCGAAGCTTTCCCACAGTTTCCATAGCAGCTGATGAGCGGACAGCGCGTCGTCTAACGCCCGGTGGGCGCTGCCGGCATCAATCTGGTAATAACCGCATAAAGCCTGTAAAGATCGAGAGGGAAGTTCCGGAAGCACTTTCCTGGCAATCTTTAAGGTATCCAGCGCCTCTTTTTCAAAGGCAAACCCATGGTCGGCGGCCGCCTGTTTGACAAAGCCAAAGTCAAACTGCACATTGTGCCCTAGAATAGGCAGATCACCGCAAAATTCTGTCAGCTCGCGTATAGCAACGCCGATCTCCTTTCCGCTCCTTGCCATAAAATCAGTAATACCTGTTAATTCCTGGATTTTTTGCGGCACCGGCATCTTTATATTAATCAGAGTTCCATAGGTCCGGCAGACCTCTCCGTTTCGGATCTGGGCGGCTCCGATCTCCAACAACCTGTCTTTAGACGGACTAAGCCCTGTGGTTTCCACATCTAGGGCAACGTAATCATAAATCATTTTTTCCTTCTCTTTCGTAGGGAAGCGCCTGTATCCGGGCTTCTTTAGTCAGCGGATTCCTCTTCTGGTAATCAAACAGCACAAATACAGGGCCGTCTTTACATTCAAATACCTCTATATGAATCTGTTTTCCATAAACGCGGGCATATTCCCGAAGGGTTTTTTTTTTTTTTCC
>CAJUMT010000218.1 GCA_910587495.1 uncultured Lachnospiraceae bacterium
ATGAATACGCAGTCTGGAGCCTGCTGCTGGCGAGCGGATATCTGAAAGTGGAAGAACATACATTTGATTCGGATACCGGAAGAGAAGAATATGTTCTCCGGCTTACGAACAAAGAAGTGCGTCTGATGTTCCGGAATATGATCGAAGGATGGTTCAAAAACTATTCGCCTGCCTATAACGACTTTATCAAGGCGCTGCTGGCAGATGACAGGAAGGCAATGAACCATTATATGAACCGTGTGGCACTCGCTACGTTCAGTTATTTTGATACGGGAAGGCACCCTTCTGCGGCTGCGGAACCGGAGCGCTTTTATCATGGATTCGTGCTGGGGCTGATGGTGGAGCTGGAGGACCGGTATACGATTACTTCCAACCGAGAGAGCGGCTTCGGACGGTATGATGTTTTGCTGAAGCCAGGAAGCGGCGCAGGAGCTTTGGATGGTGGAGGGAACGATGCCATAATTCTGGAATTTAAAGTGCATGATCCGGAGGACGAGGAGACATTAAAAGATACGGTGGAGGCGGCTCTTTTGCAGATCGAAGAAAAAGGCTATGCCGCTGCGCTTATGGCGGAGGGAATCCCGGCGGAGCGGATCAGGAAATACGGGTTCGCGTTTGAAGGGAAGAGGGTGCTGATCGGTTAGTCCGGGTTTTCAAAACGGAACAGATTTGAAGCAGCAGAAAAAGAAGGAGGATAATCATATGAACATTTTATGGAGTGACAGAAAGCGCTGGACGTTTTTGGGGCTGCCGTGGACTTTTACAAAATACACATGCACGCCTGAGAAATTTGTCGTGGAGTCCGGCATATTTTCCACAAAAGAGGAAGAGATTCGTCTCTATCGGATCCTTGATCTGACGCTGGAGCGTTCCTTCTGGCAGCGGATCTTCGGCTTGGGAACGATCTGCTGTGACACGGTGGACAAATCGTCGCCCAAGTTGGTGATCAAAAATATAAAGAATCCAAGGAACGTGAAGGAACTGATCTCAGAGGCCGTGGAGGAGGAGCGGATGAAGAAACGGGTATCCTCCCGGGAACTGATGGCTGCGGAGGAAGACGACGAAGAGTAAATGGAAGATTAGTGATACGGATTCGGGAAAAGGAAAGAGGAATGATTGCAGGATGCGCAATGATTCCTTTTTTTCGTATTTTAATTTCTGCGCCTCTGTATAAGCCAGCATCATGGGCAGAAAGTAAATTTTTTCGACCACCCAAAGCAGAGATAATAAAATAGTTAGTAGAAATACCGGTAAAAGCACATATCCTGTCGAATTTACGATATTTTATTTTCGAGGTGTGGAGGAGTGTACAGGCATATCAGGGACTTGCGGGAAGACAGTGATTTAAAGCAGCGCCAGCTGGCAGCTCATTTGCGGTGCAGCCAGAAATCATACAGCGATTATGAGACCGGAAAGACGCGGATACCTCCGGATATCCTGATCGAACTTTCCAGGTTTTATGGCACAAGTGTGGATTATCTGCTGGATTTAACCAATGAAAGGAAACCATATCCAAGAAATGGGACTATATAAAGCGTTCACGAAAAGGTGGGCGCTTTTTTGCGCCGGTAAAAAATTTACAGACGAGGACCTGATATATAGAAATCAGATTTTGACGGATGAAGATTTCCGTCAAATAAAAACCGACAGGGCGAGCATACGTTTCTGCTCCGTTTTTTACAGCAACCTGTCTGGACTTTGTGTCGAAAAAGGCGGAGATTTCACCGGAAACGGGTGGGATACCTGCAGCTTCTTTCAGTTTGCATGTGCAGAGACTGTCTTTACTATGGAGATTTATCATGACTGTATTTTCGGCAGTGCGTCTTTTTATAAATACAGGATAACAGAATGCTTTGTAAAGGACTGCAATTATACAAATTCTTTGTTCAGGGAAGGGGAGATCCGGAAAAGTAAGTTTGAAAAGTGTATTTTCAGAAGCGCCGTTTTTCAGGATGTTACTATAAAAGAAACGGTTTTTTCTGATTGTATATTTGAAGAGTTTCAAGCAGAGGGAGTCGTGTGTTTTGACGTCATTTTTGAAAACTGCAGATTCTGCGGATGTAAAATGCCAAAATGGGAAGGATGTACCTTCCAAAACTGCATTTTAAACTGTTGACTTTTTCGCATTAAAGCGATATAATCTTAAAAGCTGTAGAAAGACAGCGAATTTTTAAGGTAAAAAGACGGAGGAAAAAACATGAAAAAGATTTTGGCAATTGTGATGGCGATGACCATGGGTCTTAGCCTGGTTGCATGCGGCGGCGGCAATGACCAGCCCGCGGAAGCGCCTTCAGAAGAATCAACAGAAGCACCCGAAGGGGATGCGGCACCGGCAGAGGAAAGCACAGGCGACAGCGCTGCCGCAGAGCAGACAGCAGACGGCTCTTATGTAGTCGGTATCTGCCAGCTGGTACAGCACGACGCATTAGATGCGGCTACCCAGGGATTTAAAGATGCTCTGACAGAAGCGCTCGGTGATCAGGTTACTTTTGACGAGCAGAACGCACAGAATGATTCCAATACCTGTTCTACCATCATCAATGGTTTTGTTTCCAATGGCGTTGATCTGATCCTTGCCAACGCAACGCCCGCACTTCAGGCGGCACAGGCAGGAACCAACGAGATCCCGATTCTTGGTACATCCGTAACCGAGTACGGCGTAGCGCTTGGCATTGATGGTTTTGACGGCACGGTAGGCGGCAATATTTCCGGTACTTCCGACCTGGCTCCTTTGGACGAGCAGGCTGCAATGCTTAATGAGCTTTTTCCGGATGCGAAGAACGTAGGCCTTATATACTGTACGGCTGAAGCAAACTCACAGTATCAGGTAGATACGGTGCAGGCGGCTTTGGAAGATCTTGGATACACCTGTACACAGTATGGATTCTCTGATTCCAACGACCTGTCTTCCGTGACTACGACAGCAGTGTCTGCAAGCGATGTGCTCTATGTGCCTACAGATAATACGGCGGCATCCAATGCCGGAATCATTGACAATATCTGCAGACCTGCCAAAGTACCTGTAGTTGCAGGTGAGGAAGGTATCTGTGAAGGATGCGGCGTGGCTACGCTGTCGATCAGCTACTATGATCTGGGTGTTGGTACCGGCAAGATGGCTGCAAAGATTCTGACCGGTGAGTCCAATATTTCCGAGATGCCCATTGAATATGCTCCGCAGTTTACGAAGAAATATAACAAGGCGCTCTGTGACGACCTTGGTATAACAGTTCCGGATGATTATGTAGCAATTGGAGAATAATCTGAGATTATAAAAGATTTGTCGATGGCAGCGAGACTGGAGGATTCCTCTCTCGCTGTTGTTGTTCGGCGGAACTATAATTTTAGAAGGGTGGTAGAATATGAATATTTTGAATTTGTTCAATGCGCTGCCGGGGGCAGTGGCACAAGGATTAATCTGGGGAATTATGGCAATTGGTGTCTATATCACCTTTCGTATCCTGGATATTGCGGATTTAACTGTGGACGGTACGCTCTGTACCGGAGGAGCGGTCTGCATTATGATGATGCAGAGCGGACAGAATGTGTGGGTAGCCCTGATCAGTGCTTTATTGGCGGGGGCTGCAGCAGGTATGGTGACCGGGCTTCTGTATACATTTATGGGAATCCCGGCGATTTTATCCGGTATTTTGACGCAGCTTGGGCTGTATTCTATTAATTTGAAAATAATGGGAAAGGCGAACCAGGCTATCAATGTGGATAAGTTTGATCTTCTGGTGTCTCTTCGTTACATAAAAGGAGTGCCTTTCTTTAAAAATACAATTTTGATTGTAGCTGTTGTAATCATTATTTTGATTGGCGTGCTGTACTGGTTTTTCGGCACGGAACTTGGATGTTCCTTAAGGGCTACCGGATGCAATGACAATATGGCCAGGGCGCAGGGAATTAACACGAATTTTAATAAAGTACTTGCTCTTATGCTCTCCAACGCCCTTGTGGCTTTGTCGGGCGCTCTGCTGGGGCAGTACCAGGGATTCGCAGACGTGAACATGGGCCGCGGCGCCATTGTCATTGGCCTAGCGGCAGTCATTATCGGTGAGGCTGTCTTTGGGCGGATCTTCCGGAATTTTGCCCTAAAGCTTTTGGCTGTGGGATTTGGTTCCATCATTTATTACTTTGTTCTTCAGATCGTGATCTGGATGGGAATTGATACGGATCTTTTAAAGATTCTATCGGCGGCAGTAGTGGCAATATTCCTGGCGATCCCAACATGGAAGAGTCGATACTTTTCAAAACCCGTGAGCAGGGGAGGTGCGAAGAATGCTGCAGATTAAAAATATTTCCAAGACTTTTAACGCAGGGACAGTCAATGAAAAAAGGGCTTTAAAAAACGTGAGCCTTACGTTGGAAAACGGAGATTTTGTCACGGTGATCGGCGGCAACGGCGCCGGCAAATCTACCATGCTGAATGCCATCGCGGGTGTGTGGCCGGTAGATGAAGGGCAGATTATCATCGACGGGCAGGATGTGACGAAGCTGCCGGAATATAAACGGGCGCTCTTTTTAGGCCGGGTGTTCCAGGATCCGATGAACGGGACCGCAGCGACCATGGGGATTGAAGAAAACCTGGCGCTGGCACTTCGCAGAGGTAATCCCCGCACGCTGAAAAAGGGGATTCGATCCAATGAAAGAGAAGCTTATAAAGAAGCGTTGGCTAAATTGGGGCTGGGTTTGGAAGATCGTCTTACTTCTAAGGTGGGGCTTTTATCCGGCGGACAGCGTCAGGCATTAACGCTTCTGATGGCGACTTTAAAGAAACCAAAGCTTCTGCTTTTAGACGAGCATACAGCTGCCCTTGACCCTAAGACTGCGGCCAAGGTACTTGAGACTACAGATATGATTGTGAATCGCGATAAGCTGACGACGCTTATGATTACACATAATATGAAAGATGCTATAGCTCATGGAAATCGCCTGATCATGATGATGGACGGACATATTATTTTGGATATTAGAGGAGAAGAAAAGAAACATCTGACAGTGGAAGACCTGCTGCACAAATTTGAGGAAGTCAGCGGGGAAGAATTTGCAAGTGATAAGGCAATATTGGGATAGTGTTATGGGGGACTGGAAAAAGTCCCCCATATTCGTATTAATTTTCTTTTTTCAGCCATACTTTCTGTTTCCGTAATTCGCCCGTGGTCCGGCAGATCAGCGGGTCGAAGACGGAAAGCAAGATCGGAAGAGCACACGTCTGAACTCCAGTCACACAGCAAGATC
>CAJUMT010000219.1 GCA_910587495.1 uncultured Lachnospiraceae bacterium
TTCTTACCAGAAAGGAGCCATTTTTTACCAAAAACACAAACTATTTTACACTACCTCTGGATCACCAGTATTAAAAGGCTTCAGATTAACCTGGGAGACAGTATTTCTCCGGCGGTAGGCAAGTCTTTCAATGTGCTAATTCCGTTTATACTGATCATGTCTTTCTTCGCATTGATCAGTGCAGTCCTGAACAACCTGTTCCATACGGACCTGGTGCAGATCATTACAATGCTGATCCAGGAACCGCTGCGCACGGCGACTACCGGGCTGGCAGGCTGCATCTTTCTTTACAGTCTGGGCAATTTTCTCTGGCTTCTGGGCATCCATCAGTCGGTCATCTACAGTTCCATATTGGAGCCGCTGCTGATCGTAAATATGACGTTGAATATGGCGGCCTATGCGGCGGGGGAAGCAATCCCCAATATTATCAATGTGGCATTTGTGCCGGCGTTCGGTCTGCTGGGAGGTTCCGGTTCCACGATCTGCCTTCTGATTGCCACTTTGATCGTCAGCCGGAATGCAGCTACAAAAAGCGTATCGAAGATGGCGCTTGTGCCGGGGCTTTTCAATATCAATGAGCCGGTGATCTTTGGATACCCGATCGTGTACAATGTCTGTATGGCAATTCCGTTTGTACTGACGCCGGCCATGGGCATTATCATTGCCTATATTGCGACCTCGTTAAACTTCATGAACAAATGCGTGGTGTATATTCCGTGGACGCCCCCGCCTCTTTTAAGCGGATATCTGGCGACTGCAGGAGACTGGCGTGCGATTATTGTCCAGGCGCTGATTCTGGTAATAGGTATACTGATCTACATACCTTTTGTTAAAATGAATGACATTGTTATGGAAAAAACCATGGCGTCAGAATAAAAAAACGTGTAAAATTAAGAAAAGGAGACAAAGACTATGAAAAAGATTCTGTTGGTATGTAATGCAGGTATGTCCACCAGCATGTTGGTGGCAAAGATGAAAAAAGCGGCTGAGGCAAAAGGCGCCGATGTGAGCATTGAAGCAAAATCCCTGTCCGAAGCAAAAGCAGAAATTTCCGCTGCGGACATCGTACTCCTGGGGCCGCAGATCCGCTATGAACTGGATAATGTAAAGAAAGTGGCAGGAAGCGTTCCGGTAGAAGCGATCGACATGCGGGATTATGGCATGATGAACGGTGAGAAAGTCCTTTCCCATGCGATGGAGGTGATGGGCGCATGACTGTTGAAGAATTTGAACTGACTTGTATGCAGATGATCACCAACAGCGGAAGCGCAAAATCCAGCTATATTGAAGCCATCCAGAAGGCGAAAGCAGGGCAGCCGGAAGAGGCGGAGCGTCTGATGAAAGAAGGAGATCAGTTTTTCACCGAAGCCCACAGCGTACACGGGAACCTGCTCGCGCAGGAGGCGTCCGGAGAGAAAGTGGATTTTTCTCTGATCCTGATGCATGCGGAGGATCAGATGGCCAGTACGGAGATGGCGAAAGTGATGGCAAGAGAATTGATTGAATTGTACCAGAAGAAATAAAGTAAATCAAAAAAGGCTGCGCCAGGCGTATATGGCGGCAGCCTTTTTTGAAATAAATTTATATAACAGGAGAATCAATATGAGATTTGGAGCATTAGAGGCAGGCGGCACAAAGATGGTGTGCGCAGTCGGCAATGAGAACGGGGAGATCTTAGACAGGATATTGATCCCCACAGAGACACCCGCGGTCACCATGCCAAAGCTTGCTGCCTATTTTCAGGATAAAGAGATCCATGCGTTGGGGATCGGATGCTTTGGCCCCATTGACCTGAATCCAAAATCCGATACATACGGCTGCATTACGACCACTTCTAAACTGGCATGGAAGCATTACGATATCTGCGGGTATTTCAGGGAGCATTTAAAAGTGCCCATTGGTTTTGATACGGATGTGAACGGTTCCATGTTAGGAGAAGCTACCTGGGGCTGCGCGAAGGGGCTGGACACTGCCGTTTACATTACCATAGGGACGGGCGTCGGAGTCGGCGTGCTGGCAGGCGGAAAGCTGCTTCACGGCATGCAGCATCCGGAAGGCGGCCATATTCTGATTCCCAGAAGGGAGGATGATACTTATGCGGGGAAATGCCCTTACCACGGAACCTGTCTGGAAGGATTGGCAGCCGGTCCGGCCATTGAGGAGCGATGGGGAGAAAAAGCGGTAAGCCTTGCAGGACGTCCTGAAGTGTGGGACTTAGAAGCGTATTATCTGGCGTATGCCGTTACCAACTATATTCTGCTGTTGTCTCCTCAGAAAATTATCCTGGGCGGCGGCGTCATGCATCAGGAACAGCTGATGCCGCTGGTGAGGAAAAAAGTAAAAGAGATGCTTGGAGGATATGTGGAGACAAAAGAACTTGCGGATATGGACAGCTACCTGGTGCTGCCGTCCCTTAATGATAACCAGGGGATTTTGGGGGCGCTGAAACTCGGAATGGATGCAGGAGGACGGATATGAGTGTATTAAAGTTAAAACCAAGCTGTAAAGATTATCTGTGGGGCGGTCGCAGACTGATCGAAGAATACGGCAAAACCTATGACGGCGACGTGCTGGCGGAGACCTGGGAGCTGTCCTGCCATCCGGACGGACCGTCGAGGATCATAAATGGAAAGTACGCGGGAAAGACGCTGCAGGAATATATTGATATGGAGGGCAGGGAAGTGTTGGGAACCCACTGCAGGCGCTTCCGGGATTTCCCGATTCTGACAAAATTCATCGACGCTAAGGACAATCTCTCCATTCAGGTCCACCCGGACAACCGGTATGCCCTGAAAAATGAAGGGCAGTATGGAAAGACGGAGATGTGGTATGTCATGGATGCAGGAAAAGAAGCATTTCTATACTACGGATTTAAACGGGAAGTCGGTCTGGAAGAGTTTGCCAGAAGAATAGAAGA
The DNA here is from genome assembly GCA_910587495.1 of uncultured Lachnospiraceae bacterium. Classification (GTDB taxonomy): domain Bacteria; phylum Bacillota; class Clostridia; order Lachnospirales; family Lachnospiraceae; genus Hominiventricola. The sequence goes on from CAJUMT010000219.1 coordinate 2,918, forward strand.
AGATACACTTCTGGAAGTATTAAACGCGGTTCCTGTGCAGAAAGGAGATGTGCTGTTTATAGAATCCGGCACCATCCACGCCATCGGGAAAGATATTCTGATTGCGGAGATTCAGCAAAATTCCAATGTGACTTATCGGGTATATGATTATGGAAGGGTGGGCAAAGACGGCAAAAAGCGTGACCTGCATATTGAAAAAGCCCTGGCTGTCACCAACCGGGTTCCGATCATCAAAGACAAAAGCAGTTATCCTCATATAGCGGACTGCGATTATTTTACTGTCGATAAGCTGAATCTGGACGGCAATGTCATGAAAAGGATGGAAGGAAATGTCTCCGACGCTTCCTTTGCCAGTATCCTGATACTGGACGGGGAAGGAACGATCCAAAGCGGCGGTGAGGCGGAAGCGTACAGGAAAGGGGACAGTTTCTTTATCCCCGCGGGAAGCGGCCCGTATACAATGGAAGGTTCCTGTGACGCCCTGATCACTACCATCCGGGCGAAAGCGGCGCCGGTCAGGATCGGGATCGATATTGGAGGGACAGACACCCGGATCGGCCTTCTGGATATTCACCAGAAGCTTTTGGCCTGCGAGATCATGAAGACCGATATAAAACGTCCGGCGGAAGAAATCATAGAAGAGATCGGGGAAAAGACCCTTGCGCTTCTGGAACGCCAGGGCATCGCCATGGATCAGTGTGTCAGCGCAGGCGTCAGCGTGCCGGGAACTGTGGACAGGAAAAAAGGCGTTGTATGCTATTCCAACAATATCAAATGGAAAGACGTGGAGTTAGTCAGGCAGCTAAGCGCGTATTTGCCGATTCCCGTCCGCATCGCCAATGACGCGGACTGTGCGGTGTTAGGCGAGGCGACCGCAGGCGCAGGCAGGGAATACCAGGATGTGGTTATGGTTACTCTGGGCATGGGCGTCGGCGGCGGCGTGTTCCTGGACGGGGAACTTTTTGCCGGAAAAAATATCGGCGGAAGCGAGCTGGGCCATATGGTCATCGTAGAGAACGGAGAACTGTGTACCTGCGGAAGGCATGGGTGTCTGGAAGCCTATGTATCTTCCACGGGATTAAAAAGGGATGCCTTTCGCATAACCCAAAAAGAAATGACGCCCGGGGAAATATTTGCCGGGGCGGCGGCAGGCGATAAAGATCTAAAAGATCTGACGGATCTTTATGCCCGCAGGCTGGGAACAGGGCTTGTAAATATTGTAAATATTTTCCGCCCGCAGCTTGTATTGCTGGGCGGAGAGCTGGCTGAACAGGCCAGGACATTGCTGCCTGAACTTCACCGGATGATGAAAGAAGGCTGTTTTGGCGGAGAAGACAGTGAGTGTCCGGATATTGAGATCGCGGCGCTTGGAAACGACGCGGGCGTCATCGGGGCGGCAAGCCTTATATAAAGAAAAAAGCAGGGCGAAGAGGTGTCCTGCTTTTTCTTATCCATGAGAGGAAATCTGCCGGTAAAAGAATACTCCAGACATGTGTCGGTCATCGAGCTTCGGGATTAACAGTCTGCCCGTTTTAACGCGGTTCAGAAACAGGTATGCAAAGCGTATGCTTTTTTTCGTATCGGTCTGATACGCAGACAAGATCCATCGGAATTTTGTATACTTGTTCCAGGACATCACCAGTGATCGCCTGATCAGGCGGGCCGAAGGCTACTGTATGTCCTTGGTCAAGCAGAAGAACCCTGTCAGCAATAGAAAAAGGATGTTCCGGACTGTGCGTTGACATAATGATTCCGTAGCTGAGGGCAGATAGCTGCACGATCACATCCATTACAAGCTGATGGTTGGCATAATCCAGGCTTGCGCCTGGTTCATCCATGATAAATATCTTTGCATCCTGGCAGATGGCTCTGGCAATCAGGACCATCTGCCGTTGTCCACCGCTTAAGGCCGTATATTTTTGATTGGCCAGAGGAAGAATATGGAGCGTCTCCAGTGCAGAGAAAGCTCTGTCTCTGTCTTCCGGACGAGGCCGTTCCCAAGAGGAAAAATGGCTTGCGCATCCCATGGTGACGATCTCAAGGGCTGTATAGGAAAAGACCGGCGTGTGGTGCTGGGGGATATAAGCAATTTCCCTGGCCAGCTCCTTCGGGGAAAATGATGTAGAAGGGAGTCCGTTGATCCGAATGCTGCCTTCTGTGGGGGTGAGAAATCCCAGAAGAAGCCGGAAAAAAGTCGTTTTTCCACAGCCGTTCGGCCCGAGGACGCTTAAAATCTCTCCGGCTTCCAGATCGCAGCTGATACCGCGGCAGATGTCTTTTTCCCCATAGCCGCCCCGCAG
>CAJUMT010000220.1 GCA_910587495.1 uncultured Lachnospiraceae bacterium
ATCCAGCTCCGAGAGGCGGCGCTTCATCCACTGGGACATTCTGCCGCCCTCAGTTTCCTGCTGTGATATCAGCAATGGCTGGTCCCACAGGTCTTCCGGAGAGATAGATTCTTTTTCTGCCAATGGCGAATCCTTCCGCATTAGGACACCCCAGATATCCTTTGACGGGAGCTTTAATACTTCATATTTCTTTGTATCCGGCGTCCCGAATATGATTCCGAAATCAATCAGTCCTTTATCCAGCTGTTCCCTGACAAAGGCAGCATTGCCACTGGAAATGTGGTAATGGATTCCGGGATAAAGTTTTTTTAAACTCCCGGCTGCTCTTGCCAGCAGGCGCATGCCGTCTGTCTCTCCGGCACCGATATAGACATCCCCGATGACCACATTGTCGGAGCAGGTAATCTCATTTTCCGTTTTCTTTACCAGATCCAGGATTTCTTCAGCCCTTTTCCGTAAGATCATTCCCTCTTCCGTCAACGTAACCTTGCGGGAACCCTTTGTGCCGCGAATCAAAAGCTGTTTTCCCAGTTCCTCTTCCATATTTTTTATTTGTGTGGAAAGAGTCGGCTGTGAGAGATGAAGGGACTCTGCAGCCCGTATGATACTTTGTTCTCTTGCGATGGCAAGAAAGTATTGAAGTACCCGTATTTCCATAATTCCTCCTTTTTGCCCGGCCTTTTGGGCATATAGGTACGGCTCAGGCCGCCTTCTCTTGCCACTTCGTGCCAATTCACCTTGCACCCGAAGGGTGTCTTTGCTCCTTGCTGTCTGTTTTTTTAAAAAAATCCTACCACAATTTTCAATAGGTTTCAACTATGAAAATAGATTATATATAAATATTTGCTATTTTTTATACATGGATTTATAGTTAGAATATCAAATACGTCAGGGGGTGCGGGAATGGTAGCTATAGGAAGCAGGGAATCCGTCATACAAAATCTGGAGGATGCCGGGTGTGGGAATGAAATGATTCAGGATTTCATGGGATGGTTTGATAAAGGACAGCAGACAAAGCAGCTGGAACTGTTGGAACATCAGAGGGAATATCTGCTCGGAAGGGTACACAGGGATGAAAGAAGGATTTCCTGCCTGGATTATCTGGTTTATCAGATCCAGGGGCAATCTATGGGAAAGAGGTAGGAGGAAAGGCTGATTCCTATCCTCCATTCGGCCATAGCGGTACGGCCTCCCGTCACAGTGTTTTAAATACTGGAAAACTCAGATTTCAATAGTTTAAGCAATCGTTCTGCAATGGGCGTAAAGACTTGATATTTTTTCCATATCAGATAGATTTTCGTTTCAAGTTTTGGGGCAAGGGGGCGGAACACAAGCCCGCTGTCGGGATTTGTATCGATCAAATGCTCAAAGGTCAAAAGATACCCCAGCCCTTCTTTCACAAAAAGGGAACCATTATAGGACAGGCGGAAGGAACCCTCAAGATGTAATTGGTTCATGCGACTGCCGCACCATTTGGAGATATCGTTGTTCCACCCCTGTTCGGAGCAAAATAGAGGGAGGCCGGTCAGATCATCGGCATAAATGGCGTCTTTTTCTGCCAGAGGACAATTTTTTGACATGACAAGTCCCCACAGATCGGCATTGGGGAATGCCAGAGAATGATATTTTGCCGGATTGGGTTCCTGCGCCAGCACGGCAAAGTCGATGATGCCTTTGTCCAGCTTTTCCGTAACCTGCTCGGTATCGCCGCTGGTGATATGATAATGCAGGCCGGGGCAGATTTTCTTGAACTGTCTGATTGCGGCGGCGAGATACCGGATCTGGTAAGATTCGGCCAGGCCAAAATAAACATCGCCTCCCAGAACATCATCTAAGGCAAGGAATTCGGTTGTGATTTTATCTGCCATTTTAACCAGATCCTCCGCTCGCTTCCGCAGCAGGATACCTTCTTCCGTGAGCTGTATGCTGAAACTATGGCGCGTGAACAGTTTTTTCCCCAGTTCTTCTTCAAGTGCCTTTAGCTGCTTGGAGAGCGTAGGCTGGGTAACATGGAGCAGTTCTGCCGCGCGGGTCATATTTTCTTCCCGTGCTACTGCAAGAAAGTATCGCATGGTTCGTAGTTCCATATTGTCCTCCTATGATATTCTAAAAATTTATATCACGATATAAATTATAGCCATTAGCGAAGTGAAAATCAAGAGGATACAATATTCATGAAAGCCAAAAGCAGTGCGGAAAAAGACGAATATAAAGCAGTGTTGTGCTGGCACATAAACAGCTTTATATTTGGTTTTTTCCATAGGGCCGCAAGGCCCGTGAGCGAGATGAAGCGCAGTGGAATCGAGCTGCACTGCGAACATACAGCAGGAAAGGAGGCGGTCATATGGATGATCTGATTCAGAACCTGAAAGATGCGGACTGTAACCAAAAAACCATTGAAGAGGTATGCCGACTGTATGACAGCGGTCAGATTCAGGAAGCGGTCAAAACACTGCGAAAGCATCGATGTAGCCTGATGGAAAGCCTTCATGAAAGTCAGGAGAAAGTTGACTGTCTTGACTTTTTGGTATGGCGTATGGAAAAGGAAAAACGATAATCAAAAAAGGAAAAAGAAAGCGAGGAATTGTAAAATGGAAAATTCTGTAAAACTCAATCTGGCAAAGGAATGGGATAAGACATTCCCGAAAAGTGAAAAAGTGTACCACCGCAAGGTGACATTTATCAACCGCTATGGAATCACACTGGCGGCAGACCTTTATGAGCCGAAAGGGATGGAAGGAAAGCTGGCCGCAATCGCAGTATGCGGGCCCTTTGGCGCGGTGAAGGAACAGGCGGCCGGGCTGTACGCACAGACTATGGCGGAGAGGGGATTCCTCACCATTGCCTTTGACCCGTCCTTTACCGGGGAAAGCGGAGGCACCCCTCGTTATATGGCGTCGCCGGATATCAATACCGAGGATTTTCAGGCAGCGGTGGATTTCCTTTCCGTACAGGAGAATGTTGACCCTGAGCGAATCGGTATCATCGGAATCTGCGGCTGGGGAGGGCTGGCCCTCAATGTGGCGACGCTGGATACCCGCATTAAAGCAACGGTTGCCTCCACCATGTATGATATGGCCCGCGTCAATGCCAACGGGTATTTTGATGCGGAGAACTCTGCGGATGCGCGGTATGCAAAGAAGGAGGCCATGAACGCCCAGAGGATTGAGGATTATAAAAACGGCAGCTATGCCCTGGGCGGCGGGGTGGTCGATCCGCTTCCGGAGGATGCGCCTTTCTTCGTGGCAGATTATCATGATTACTATAAAACGGACCGTGGTTATCATAAACATTCCCTGAACTCAAACGGTGGCTGGAATGTGATCGGCTGCATGTCCTTTATGAACCAGCCGATCCTTCAGTACAGCAATGAGATCCGCAGCGCGGTTCTTATCATGCACGGTGAGAAAGCACATTCCTGTTATTTCAGCCGTGATGCTTATACCGCAATGATGAAGGATAACCCTTATACGAACAATAAGGAGCTGCTAATCATCCCGGATGCAGTCCATACGGATCTGTATGACGGCGGCGGAAAGGATGCGATTCCGTTTGATAAGCTGGAGCAGTTTTTTGGGGAAAACCTGAAATAGGCGTAAGGCCTGGAGGTGACAAGGATGCGTATTTTAGTATTGAACGGAAGCCCCCGTCCAAAGGGCAATACGAGACAGATGGTAGATGCATTCCGGGAAGGCGCGGAATCTGCCGGCCATCAGGTAGATGTGGTTGATGTGTGCAGGAAGAAGATCGCAGGCTGTCTGGCCTGCGAATACTGCCACACGAAAGGAAACGGAATCTGTGTGCAGAAGGACGATATGCAGGAAGTCTACTCTCTGCTAGGGGAGGCGGATATGCTTGTCATTGCTTCACCCATCTATTATCACGGTATTTCAGGACAGTTAAAATGTACCATTGACCGGTTTTATTCCGCCGCATATCCGAAGAAACCACGGAATCTGAAAAAAGCGGCCATGATATTAAGCTCCGGTGATCCCAAAATGTATGACGGCGCGATGTTTTCCTACAAAGGAGATTTTCTGGAATACCTGGGTCTGGAGGATATGGGGGTGTTTACGGCTTACGGCGCGGAAAACGGTTCAGCTTCAAAGCTGAACGAACTGGAGGACTTTGGGAGAACGCTGAAATAGCGGTAAGGGAGATGGTGGATGAGAAAATTATTTAGTCTTCTATTCGTTTTCTTATTGGTGTTTCCTGTGACAGTGTGCGGGCAGAGCAAGAGAGAGGAAAGCGGGACAGCCGTAGATGCTGAAATAATCCCGGTAACAGATGCCGTGGAACCTGCACAGGAAACAAAAACTGCGTCTGATGCTGTAGACAGCGGGGCGGAGACAGAGGAAAAGACAAATATGAAAGCAGAGTTTGACTTTGAAACGAAGACGGTGATGTTAAACAGTGGATATGAGATGCCGGTGGGTGGTCTTGGAACATACAGCCTTCATGGTGATGAGTGTATCAATTCTGTGAAATCTGCATTGTCAAACGGTGTCCGCCTGATTGATACCGCATCTGCTTATGGCAATGAGGTGGAAATCGGGCAGGCAATCCGGGAAGCGATAGATGAAAGAATCATACAGCGGGAGGATATCTTTGTTACGACAAAAATCTATCCGGGCAGTGAGATGGAAAATCCAGAACAATCGATTCAGGCCTGCCTTGACCGGGGCGAAAAACATGACTGGTATTAAAATCTTAGTTTAGAAATTGTTTAGATATCTTTGCGAATTCTTTTATCCTGGCATGGTAATGTGAACGTAAGCTAAAAATCTGCATTTACAAGCAGGAAGGTATGCTGCGGTATCAGACATTGCGGGTGTATATAAATGTATGCCAGGAAAAGTAATTACAGAGCCGGAGCGGTTTCATATCAGCGCAGGGCAGACCTGTATGGAAAAGGATGAAGTGGTGCTGACAGAGGTTCTGGCAGCGGATCTGGGAGCAGAGGTAGGGGATCTGGTGACAATCCGGGGAAATAAGGGCAGCAGAGAGTTCAAAGTTTCGGGCATTTACCATTGTGCCAACGATATGGGGGCAAACTTAGGCATGAGCAGGGAAGGGTATCTCTCCATTGGGGAGGATGACAGCCGTTTATGGTGCTATCACTATTTTTTAAGCGACACTTCCCGGAAACAGGCGCTCACGGAGGAACTGGAACAGACCTACGGAGGGGATGTG
>CAJUMT010000221.1 GCA_910587495.1 uncultured Lachnospiraceae bacterium
CTGTCCCCGGACTCCACTGCTGTTTCAAGCTTGAAATCGCAGAAAATGATGCTTCCCGCATGGGTCTTCTCGTCAAATTCTTTTTTTGTCTCATATGTCAGAACCTGACGGCGCGCTGCCAGCGTCTCCATTACCACCTGGCAGCTTACGTTCTGGTAGATATCCTCCAGCTGACTTCTAAAATATTTACGCTCGATAAATCCTCCAGCCCCTCTTTTCACAAGGGTATTTTTCTCTTTTTCCGTATAGGAGTGTCCGCTGCTTCCGTCCAGAATATAGACCGGGATTTCTTGATCTTCCTCCCGAAGTTTACAGAATGCCTCCCGCCCCATCGTCCTGACATCCGCAACATTCAGCCCGTTTCCCACATTTTCAAGGCCATACAGATAGTCGATGACCGCAAAAAGAACATTCTCCTTATGGATCATTTTCATAAACCCAGGGATATCCAGGGTATTTTCCACGCGTACATGATTATTTTTTATCCTGCCAGCCGACTCGTATTTCACAGTTCCGAAGACAAGGATCACACAGTCCCTCTCCCCAAAGTAGAAGTCTTCGATCTCCTCTGCGGCGCCTTTCAGATCACATTTCCACCCGATCTTTCTGACCATGCCGCTTTCATCCAGTCCCTGCTTTTCCTCCGCCAGTTTCAAAAACTCATACAATTCCTTATTTATGAGCTTGCCGGACATTTTGGAAGCATTTCTGGCATCTGCTCTTCCGCCCATGGAATATAATACGGTTCGGGCCAGATATTCTTTACCCTGATCCAGTTCATAGCCGTATTCCTTTTTAATTTTTTTCAGCCGGCTCCCTATATCCTTCTCCACCAGTTTCAGAATGGTATCCGCCTTTAAATGATTCAGCATCAGAACTGTGTACGAAGACATTCTCGAAAGTATTTCCGGTGGAAAACAGGGCTGCTTTGTTCTCGGATTGATATCCTTCCCCAGCGCATCGATCACCACCTCCTCTGGAAGCAGCGTAAGATTTTTATTCTGCGCACCGTCATAAAGCTGCCGACCTGCATTGCTTGTGAAAAAAATAACAGTATCTTTGAATGATACATTTTTCTCGTGGAACCTGTCCCTGCAGACTCCTTCATCCAGAATCTGCAAAAAGATCAATATGACGCCGCGGTCCGCCTTTTCGATCTCGTCAAACAAAAGAACGCACCGCGGATTTTCATCCACAAACTCGGTAAGTGCACCGCCGCTGTCCGTATTTCGATACTGGCGGGCCCAGCCCTGAAGGTCCCCTTCTGAATCCTGTGTGCCATATCCTGACATATCAAATCGTTTAAAAGGAAGTCCCAGCTTCCTGGCAAACAGCTGAGCCATAAAAGTCTTTCCCACTCCTGGAGGTCCTGCTAAAAGGTATACGTTTCTGGGGCCTCCCTTATTCGGCTGCAGCCGGATCGTCAGTTCCCTGTCAAAATATGCCGCTCTCAGCTTCTCAATGGCCGCATCCTGCCCAAAAACCATCCCCTTCAGCTCGTATTCCACAGCCTCAGCCTGCATCAAAAGCTGCTGCATGGAAACCTCGTCCTCCGCCTCATCTGCATCTTCCGTTTCAGATGTCCAGGGCTTTGGATAACGGTTGGCCAGCCGGCTCACAAAATCGGCTGCTGCATGCGGATGATACCCAATGGCATTCTCCGCCTTCAAATCCCTGTAGCCCGCTGTCAATTCGCTCAAATTCCCATCAGAGGCACATCTTTCCAGATGTCTCTTCAGTCTGGCTGCAGCCGCCGCCCGGTCGCTGTCGCTCTGTTTCGATTTAATCGTATAGATACATTGTTTCATATCCTCCGCTATCGCCCAGTATTCCGTCGGCCCGGCATTTTTTTCTCTGCCTGCACTTTTCCATTTGTCAAATTTTTCCTCGTCATCCTCCTCTTCCTGCTCTCCCTTATCAGAAAAAGGTTCTGGACCTTCTGCTCCTGCCTCATCACCGAAGGGCAGAAACCCGTCTTCCTCCCAGCTCGCATCCTCCAGACAGTCGGCGCTCTCCCCCAGATACACCAGGTCCCCCAGATATTCTTCCGCTTCTTTTATGGCATATCGCAGGCTGCCGGGCACATCTTCCGCCGCCTCCTCAAGCTCGCTCCGGTATTCAAAACGGCGGTATTTTGCATTTGAATACCGGTTTGTCTGCTCCGAGCATTTCCGCCATTCATTAAATATCCCCGTCTTTCTTCCGCTTTTTACCGCGTAAATCATTTTTTTCATGGCCTGACTTTTCCCATCATCCTTTTCCCTATATTATGTAAACTTTATTCAATTATTTAATTCCATGTTTCTTATATAATGTTTTTTTGCGTATTGTACCAGAAATTCTTCGTATTTCTCTTTTGAAATGCTGTTCAGCAGCTTAAGGGGCGCCTGAAAAGCTTCCGAATTGTAATCCGCACTGCGGGCCAACGGTATATGGATCCCATACGCGCTCTCCAGCATCTGATCCAATGCGTCCACATAAAGATTGGTCAGATAATAGGCAATGACAGACGCGCAGGCTACTGCCATCACTTTGGAATCTGCCTTTGTGGCGATCACTGCCTGACCAGCCGGTATATCGAGTTCTTTAAGGATTCTGTCATGATGCCATCCATCCTGAAAGTCGTCCAAAACCATATAATCACATGACACCTCTTTGGCCAGTGTCAGCAGCGCAGCCTTATGTTCCTGTCTCAGCACCTCCTGGAGATTGCCGGATTTTTTCCCGGAGCCGGGTTTAAAGTCTTTATTAAATTTATCATTTAACAGTACGCTTACCACAAATGTCGCGTAATCTGTACGAATGACTTTTCCCTCCCTGCCCTCAAAATCCTTATAGGAGGTAAATCCTGTCAGCATCTCACCTATGGGGTAAAATATTTCTTTTGCTGTCTCATAATCCTTACCGTAGGCTTTTGAATCCTTCACCCCCAGCCCGAGAAGTTTTTCCATATTTTCCGGTCTTACACAGGCGGCAGCTGTGATCAACGGTCTGAAAATCTCTCCCTTACCGGCTTCATCGCTTCCTATGATACATTTCTCAAAGTTCAGCTCTTCCAGTGAAACCTCGTTTCCAGCCTCTGTTTTAACCATTCCACTGGCATATCTCCTGCGCAGCTCATTTACATTCTGCATCATTTGTTCCTCCTTGTTTTTCCAATCTACTCAGTACTTCCTTAAAATTTAATTCCAGGTCATTAAGCTTATTATACCATACGCTTCCTAATATGTTGGAACTCCTGTAATTCAGAGAAGAACATATAATGACCGGTATATCGATTTTTTCTTCTTCCATCCTTTCGATCAGTTTGAAGCCCGCCTCTTCATCTACAGTTTCCCCCGCTGCTAACGGATACTGCATATCTGTCACGATCAAATCTGTCTTATCCTCGCCATGGTATATCTGTTTCCACAGTTTTTCCTGATCTCTCACAGTCATGATATTTTTTATGCCGTTAAATTCCAGGGCTCTTTGTATATCAATGCTCTTAAAAATATCATCATCCGCAATTACCACATGAATCTCCGACAAATCCATCAGCCTCTCTCCTTTCGCGCAAAATCTCCTGATGAAGCTCCTCATCTTCTCAATTATATCATCCTTGATCTTTTTAATGTCCTATTTGAATGCCTGCTGTACTTTCTGTACTTTCGTCATTAATTCTCTCCCCCTCTTTCTTTCCTGTAACAACAAGATATACTATTTAATGCAATTTATCAAGTGACTTTCCAGGATTTAATGAACGATGGGAATTCTGATTTTTGGCAGACCAGCATGTTATTTTCTATTCCCTCTGACATGCAGGAATTCGCTCAGCACAATCAGATCTCAGCGGATCATTTCGCGAAATACCTGAAAATATTCTGTCATATCAAAAATCCCGGCCACGGATCTTCTAAAATCCATAACCGGGATGTCTTACACAAACCGTATAAACTCACGAATACGCTTTCGCCTCATGCGCGATCCGCCGGATATCCGGGACCGTCAGAAGGACCGGATACAGGAGCGCGCCGATCACCAGGCCGCTGATCCCCTGTATGATGTTGGCGGGAACGCTTGCCGCGGCCGCAGCTACGCCGTACATCATCGATTCGCAGAGGAAATATCCGCCTGCCACCAGCACGATATCTGCGATTCCGCCCAGCACCACCGCCGCGCCGCGGCTTTTCGCCGTCTTTCCGATCTTCTGATAGATCAGCCCCGCCGCGAAAGCAACCGCGCCCTTGATCACAAACGTGATCGGTACGTAAATGAAATATCCGCCCAGCAGGTCCGCCAGAGCAGACCCGATGCCGGCAGCCAGAAGCCCCCAGTGCGGGCCGAGGATGATTCCGGACAGGATCACCACTGCATCACCGGGATGGATATAGCCGCCCGTCCCCGGCGTGGGAATCCGTATGGACATGGTCGCCACGCACGCAAACGCCGCAAACAGCGCGGCCAGCACGATTTTCTTCAGATTATACTTCATGCTCAAAACCTCTTTTCTTTTTTAAGTTCAGCCTATTGTAAAACAATTCTGGACTGAATAAAATATCCAGTTTTAAAAAATTTAACCAGTCCAGTTTTACTCTCGCACCGTTTTGTGCAGAACGGGCTTGAACCTGCACGCGACTCCATATACAATTGAGGAAAGGGGGACAAAATTTGAAAGCACTCGTAAAACTGCCGATCGGCATCGAATTTTTTCAGGAAATCCGTACAAAAGGCTTTTACTATGCGGATAAGACGAAGCTGAGCGCCGAACTGCTGAACGACTGGAATGACCACCATATTAAAATACGGCATTGCCTGCCGCAGACAGACCTGCATGGTCAGAATGGCGGCAGACAAAGACGGATAAAACGCTGGCAAAGGTCAGCGTTTTTAGTATCCATACCGTTTCTTCTTTCCGGCCAAAAACAGGAACGTCACTCCTGCCGCCAGAACCTCCGCCGCCACGATGGACATCCAGATCCCGTCGATGCCCCAGAGGATCGGAAAGATCACAACCGCCGCGCACTGGAAGACCAGCGTCCGCAGAAAGGAGATCAGTGCGGAAGTAAGCCCGTCGCCGAGGGCAGTAAAGAAGGACGATCCGAAGATCGCAAAGCCGGAGCACAAAAAGGAACAGGAAAAGAACCGGAACCC
>CAJUMT010000222.1 GCA_910587495.1 uncultured Lachnospiraceae bacterium
CTGTATTAAGTCAAGAAAATTTCCCAAAACAAAAATAAAAACAGGAAAACTGAATAATGAAAGGATGGATTTTGATGGAATTTAAACGCGCAAACATGCCGATACGGATCGCGGCCAGAGCGTTGGGGATGGATCCGCAGACAGTCCGGGTCATGATCCAGATGGGCGTTGTACCATGGGGGCGGGCGTATAAGAGACCGGAAAGCACACAATACAGTTACCTGATCTCACCAAAATCTTTTTACGAAGAGACAGGTTTTTTGTGGAATGATGAAAGCAAGGATTGAAAGGAGCAATAACAGTATGAGCATATCAGATTATCAGGTAATAGAACAGGTTGAAACACCGGAAGGAGTTTTTCCGCTAGTAGATATCCCCATGATGTCGGACGAACGCTGGCAGCAGTTGGCGGCAGAGGGAGCCGTAAAACATTTCCGTGAATGGTACGGACGAGAGCCGGAGACGGTTCAGGAAGCATTAGACGCGCAGCGGGCACTTATTGAAAGGCTTGATCGGGAGCCGGAAGCGGAAGGGGAGGACAGGGAAGATGCAGGTAATTAAGACAGGATCATTAAAACACTGCCCATTCTGTGGCAGTAAGGCGGAACTCAGGAAAAGCCCGCATCCTTTGAATGAGACATACAATCGTTATCAGGTAATATGCCCGGAATGTCAGGCGGCAGGGAAAGTCTTTCTGGACGGCTCGACAATACAGATCGGGGACAAGCCAGCGGGATTTACCACGGAGGAAGAGACCGCGGGGAAAGCAGCCGAAGCATGGAACCGTCGGACAGGACTGGACAAAAACAGTATCAGTGATGATGTAATGGAAATTCGCATACAGATGGAACGGGTGACCGCTATGACGGACGAGTTACAACAAGGCTATTTTGGAAAACCCAACCCGGAAGCCTGCATACTTCAAGTGCTGTATGAGCGTGGACAGATTCTTTCCAATATTGCTTTTGACTATGCGTATAAAGCAAAACAGCTTATTGAAGAGCTGGACAAGAAACTCAAAACGGAGGGCGAACAGGAACAAAGCCGGGATAAGTTATCGCGTCCTGTATGGCAACAAACGAAAAGAAAGGATTTTTAGTATGACTGGCTATGTAAAAATAAGCAGAAAGCTCACGCAATGGTCTTGGTATAAGGATTTAAACACCTGCAAGCTGTTCCTGCATATGATACTTAAAGCCAACTGGAAAGACGGAGAATATCAGGGTGTGGAAACGCCACGCGGGACGTTTGCATCGTCCTACACGGAACTGGCACAGGAAACGGGGCTTTCTATAAAGAATGTCAGGACTGCTCTGAAACATTTAGAAAATACCGGAGAAGTGGCAGTCAACCGGCAGGCAAAATTCAGCGTATTTACAGTGAAAAATTACGATGTGTACCAGACAGGCGGCAGGCAAGTGGCAGAGAACCGGCAGGCAACCGGCAACAATAATAGAAGAAGGGAAGAAGTAAAGAATAAAAGAAATATATACGCGTGCGCATGCGCGTGTGCGCGTAAGGGACAAAGCACCGGGTTCACCAATTTCCAGGAGAGGGAGTATAACTTTGACGTACTCGAAGACCTGATCTTACAGACCCAAGAAGAAAGGAGCAGTTATGAGAACTGATGGACAGATTACAGAGCAAAACGAGACGCTTGCCACGGAAACAATCACCATGCTAAGCAACCAGTGCATGCGCTTGGAGAGGGTTATCCGGTATGTGCTGATCTTTGCAGGCTTCGCAGTCCTCTGCCTTGCAATTACGAATTATCGTTACTCGCTGGCCAACGAAAGAAATAACCAGCGCTGGATTGAGTATCTTTCCCAGTACGATTTTGTGACGCAGGACGGCGAAGGATACAACTATTACAACTCGGATGTGGGTGGCGACGTACATAACGGGGCGGAGAAATAGCCCTGTAAGGCTCTGAGAGCCTCAAAAACAGATTTTAACAGAAAGAGTGTAGAAGATTATGGGTTCAAACAAAAAACGCTTTAAAAAGCCGCACAAGAGATTACAGGGCGTGGCGGATATAGAACGCAGGGAAGAGATCATCAGCATGGTGATGCAGATTGAGACCACGGATTACATAGACAAAATTTACCACTATGTCCTGGCGAAATACAGGAGGGACGGAAAATAGAGGCGCTTATAAGCCCGATAAAGCCAATTTAAGAAAGGATGGATAGGAATTATGGATTCAAATAAAAAGTCCGTTACAAAGGCAGAGGAACGCTTACAGGCGGTAATTCAAGAGCTTGATATTGTGGCGGAAGATTTTTTGGAGAAAGGCAAGTTTGTCCTGATGGAGCTGATGGAAACCTCTGCAATCCATGTGGATGATATGCCGGATGACAGGACGCATAATTTGAACCGGGCGAACAGGCTTGCGGATATCGCCTATGACTATCTTTCACAGGCGCAAAGCGCACTTATAGACCTTGTATTGAGGGAAAGAAGAGAAGGGGGACAAGTAAATGGATAACAGTACAAATACATTCGGAATCGGAAAAAAAGAATTAGCAATGAAGCTTTATGGCATGTTAATTGACGAAGATGCCGCCAACCTTGAGGAATACGGCGTTGAACGATTTCTGGAATGCTTCAATGAAGTTTTTATGGATTATTCTCTGTTCCTCAAAAGCAGTGTGATCGAATAGCCAGGGACAAAAGCCGGGGGCGTGGCTGTCATGTAAATAGTGGTTCGATTCCACTTCCCGGTGTTCGCATAAGTGTGTATGAAAACTAAAATAAGCCAGAATAGGAGGTTATTGTATGGCAAAGAAAACCCGAACCGACAATAAAGGCGTATCTTTAAGAGTGGGGGAACAACAACGGTCAGAAGATGGCAGGTATTTATACAGATATACAGATTTATCAGGTAAAAGAAGAACTGTATATGCATCGTCGATCGTAGAACTTAGGAAGAAAGAAGAACAAATAAAACGTGATATGTATGATGGCATTGACACCAGTAAGGGTGATATGTCACTGAATAAACTTTTTGATATATACATGGATATTAAAACAGATATACGAGAAAGTACAAGGTCCCTTTATCTATCAACATGGAATACCGCCATAAAAAAATCAAATATTGGGAAGATGAAGATATCAAAAATTAAACAGATGGATATTCAGAGGTTTTATTCTGGACTTGTGAAAAATGGTATTTCCATAAATACAATTAAGCTTTATCATAATCTGATCTGTCCTGCATTGGAGCTTGCGGTTAATTCTGATATTATCCGTAAGAATCCGGCTAAAGATGCGATGAAAGGAATAAATGGAGCAAAAAAAGAACGCATTGCCATGACTATATCCGAACAAGATAAGTTGCTGGATTTTATAAAAAATAGCGACAGATATTGCAGGCATTATCCAATGATCGTTTTTGATTTGTCCACTGCCCTTAGGGTGGGAGAATTAACGGGTTTGCGGTGGTCGGATGTGGATCTGAAAGAAAATGTTGTGCATGTTCGCAGGCAGCTTATATATAAAAATTTTGGCAATGGGTATAAATTTCATATACAAGACCTTAAGACACAGGCCGGACGGTGGGACATTCCATTAACAGACACTGCAAGGAAGAGCCTGGTAAAGCAAAAAGAGCTTAACCTTTTATTAGGCATAAAGCAAGAGAAGGGGATTAACGGGATTACGGATTTTATTTTTCTCAGTTCGTTGGGAAACCCTTATTCACCTAATGCCATCAATGGGATTTTGGATAATATTACGAAAGCATATAATAATATGGAAGAAACACGATCCAGGAATGAACATAGGGAGGCGGAGACATTACCCCATATATCAGCGCACATATTGAGACATACGGCATGTACCAGGCTGGCAGAATCAGGACTGGAACCTAAAGTATTGCAATATATCATGGGACACACAAGCATATCGGTTACAATGGATGTATACACGCATCTTGATTTTACTCAAATCCAAAAGAGTTTGGAAGAGGTACAAGATAGTATCCAGATTGGATGATGTGAAGATAAAAGGTACAGGAAAGGTACAGAATTGAGGTTTTTGTATATATGGAACAGTGGAAAATAAGCTTATTTTAAGGGTTTTTCAGGCCTATGAACGAAAACGTAACAACAAATTGATTGACTGTTATCCAGTATATATAATATACTTCAAACTGTAAAGTTTTTTAAAAGACAGTATTCGCCTGGAGGGAGCAATTTCATGTATAGATTAATTAAAAGAGACGGCAGCGCAAAGAGGGGAGAATTTCACACAGTACACGGTGTGATTCAGACGCCGGTGTTTATGAATGTAGGAACGGCGGCAGCTATTAAAGGGGCTGTGTCAACGGAAGATCTGGAAAATATCGGGACACAGGTGCAACTGTCCAATACCTATCATCTTCATGTGCGGCCGGGAGATCAGATCGTAAAAAAGATGGGAGGGCTGCACAGGTTCATGTCCTGGGAGAGGCCCATCCTGACAGATTCCGGAGGGTTTCAAGTGTTTTCTCTGGCGGGACTTCGGAAGATCAAAGAAGAAGGGGTATATTTTAATTCCCATATAGACGGAAGAAAAATTTTCATGGGGCCTGAAGAAAGTATGCAGATTCAGTCGAATCTGGCTTCCACCATCGCCATGGCTTTTGACGAGTGTCCGCCCAGCACAGCAGAACGGGAATATGTGAAAAATTCAGTAGAGCGGACGACTCGCTGGCTGGTTCGCTGTAAAGAAGAGATGGATCGCCTGAATCATTTGCCTGATACTATTAATCAGGAGCAGCTTTTGTTTGGCATTAATCAGGGAGCCGTTTATGAAGATATTCGGATCGAACATGCCAGGCGGATTGCAGAGCTTGATCTGGCAGGATATGCGATCGGAGGGCTGGCAGTAGGGGAGAGCCATGAGGAAATGTACCGCATGATAGAAGCGGTTGTTCCTTATTTGCCTGTAGAAAAGCCTACTTATTTGATGGGCGTGGGTACGCCTGCCAATATTTTGGAAGCGGTGGACCGGGGCGTGGATTTTTTCGATTGCGTTTATCCCAGTCGAAACGGTCGTCACGGTCATGTATATACCAATACAGGGAAACTGAATTTGTTTAACGCCAAATATGAGTTAGACC
>CAJUMT010000223.1 GCA_910587495.1 uncultured Lachnospiraceae bacterium
CATAAATCCATATGGAAGAGTTATTTTTTTGATAGAACTTTTTACTCTCAAGTAAGCATAGTATCCAGTCTATTATAAAGATATTCTGCTGGAGAACCACCATGTAATTTTTCATTCAACAGTTCTACTAAATCCTTATTTGAAATGCTGATAATCAATTTCCCATTCTCTCTCAACGTCCCTTTAATTGCCTTTTTAGCATTTTTATCTTCCCCATAACATGAAATTATTATCGCAACACATCTAAGAGCTTTCGCATACAAATATTTGTCCGTAGTATATATTTCTTTTTGTGTTATTGACTCTGAATAATTCTTAAATTCAAAAATAATATATTTAGACCGAAAATATTCTTCAATAAATTTCCAAAATCCCTCTTTTATATCATCCTTAATTTTACATATTAAATCAAACCTATATAAATCCTCATTCGATTTCTGCTGTTCATTCCACAATGCTAAATCTGCTGCAAAAAGAATATTCAAAACCTTAGTGCATAGGTTTTCATATTCAGAACTTTTTCTTGCTTTCGGTTCCCAGTCCTGTATCTCCGTTATTAATGATTCAATAATTTCATAATCGTTCAGCTTTTCAACTGTATCTACATTTTCATCCTGAACCCCTACCCCCATTAACTTTAATAAATCTATAGGCTCCTTAGGCTCAATATCCTCCGTAGAATACTCTAAAATTGAAAGCAGTTGAGATTTTAAAACTTCATCAAATTGTACTATATACAGCAGATTTCTAATATCTACAACTAAAATATCTGTTTTATGCTTGATTATTTCCCATGCCTGGGAAGACAACTCATTTGCTACCACCAATACATATTTTGAATTATATGTATCTTCCAGCATAGATGCAGATGCCAATGCGTTGGTGATTGTAGACGCACTGATTACCCTCTGCCTAACTGCTTTTGCTTCAATATAAAGTCTGACATTTCCTTTTTCTGCCAAAATATCATAATACTCATCCCTATTAGACATTTTAGTCAAACAGCCATAACCTCTAAAAATTTCACCCACAATGTATTCAAACTGATACCCCCTAAGAGGATACCTGTATCCATACCTGGAAATTTCATCAATTATACAATGAACTAACTCATTTTCATCATCCCATAATGTAACTGTTCTATTTCCAAATCTTTTTTGAACATCTCCACGAAATAATTCTCTTTTTATAAACACAAATACCGTTTTTCCGGTTTTTAATGCAATATCGTATTCCCAAATAGAATTTTCAAGAAATTTTTCCGCTACAACAAACACAAAGCAATCACACTTCTCAATCTGTTCGTTGAAATATCCAACTATATTATTACTAACATTTACAGAATGAACATCTGTAAATATATCAAATCCCAGTTCATTTAGCTTTTTACTGACCAAAGCAATTTTCTCATAATCTTTAAAAGTATAGCTTAAAAACACCTTTCTCTTAAATTTACTAAATCCAGTCCTATTCATCTTTCTAACCCCATTCTCATCTTAAATCGCCCAAATAAATATGAGCCACAGATTCTATCTATCCATGGCTCAATTTTACCACTACTTTCCCAAAATTAAAACTATCTTTCATACAGAGTATTCAACCTTAAACGGACTCCGCACCTTCCACACAATCTCCACTGTATCTTCCCCATAAACAACCACCTTATCAATCAGCACCTTCAACCTGTCCTTATCAAAAACCTCCAGCTCGGAAAGCCCGTTCAATTCTTCGTCCGATATTTCCTCCGGACCGGAGACCTCCTGCATCCGGTCCAGTTCCGCCTGCGCCCCACGCCTGGCCCGCTCCAATTCCTCCATCCGAACCCTGCCCTTTTCAATCCTCTCCATATATTCCTCCCGGCTGACCTCCCCGGCTTTATACCACTCATACAGGCGCATCTTCGTCCCTTTCCACTGCGCCAACTCCCTTGTACTGTCAGCAATCACCGCATCAAGCTCCGATGCCTTATTACTGTTAATAACTTCATGAGCTGTCACAGATTTAACCTCATTCACTGTCTCAAACTTTCCCATTTTCCTGACATACAGCTAATTGTATATACAACTGTTCATTTCTGGCATATATCAACCATTCAGGCTACATTTTCCATACCTCCGTCTGGAACTTTCTGTCAATTCTCGATGCCACAGTTCTGATCCATTCCCAGAATTGTTCCTCATTCCTGCATAATTCACACAACAAGGCCGCCCGGAACTCTCCGGACGGCCTTTTCCCGCCTTCTGTTTTAAATTGTCTGTTCTTTCCGCACACTTCGCCTAATATCATTTTTGCGAATAGTCAAATACTGTTACAGCCAGTCTGTGCCTAAATATTCAGATAATGCTTTCAGGGCATATGCTGTTGTTACTGCATCTGCTTCCTGCATATGTGCTGACAGCCTCTGCTTATTCCAAAATATGTCCGAAAATCTGCTCAGCGGGCATCCCACGTTTATATCAGGAATACAGATATACTGTCCACTCATATATTTTCCAGCTATGCCGTTCATACAGCTGCTTCTCCCATAAATAATAAACTCCACCATGCTTACGCTGCGCCTGGTTATTTTTATTTCCCCGCTCCATCTCCTTTCATCCGGCTCCCATTTCGCAGGGCCTGTACACAGAAACAGGATGCCTCCTGCTGGCCCGCCGCTCATTCCATGCCTCCAAGCATCTCATGGTCCGCAACGAACCTTACCATATGTTCATCCGCTAAACGTTTCTGCTGCTGGTATGCATACAGCAGGGTCTTTTCACAGACGCGGTTGATCATCCTTGGTATGCCTGTTGAGATCTTATATACCTCGTCCTCCGCCCCGCTGGTAAACAGCTCCTGCTTTACCCCTGCATATGCCAGGTGCGCTGCTATATATTTCCCTGTCTCTGCACGGTCAAGCCTGCCCAGAACGATGTTCATGTCAATCCTCTGGCGTATGGCTGTATAAGCCTGCAGCCTCAGCTTCTGCTCCCACAGCTCCGTCTGTCCAACAAGCACCAGCGACATCGGGCTGCTGGAATCAAATTTATAATTCAGCAGGAAGCGCAGCTCCTCCAGCATGTCCTTACCTAAAAGGTGCGCCTCATCCAGCACGCAGACAACTTTCTTTTTCTGTTCCGCACAGACTGACCCCATCTCTTTCTGCAGCAGCCGTTTGGAATCCCCGCTGAAAAAATGCGCCTCAAGGCCCAGCTGCCCTAAAAGCCCCGCATACAGCCACCGAGGCGTCAATTTCGAATCCGAAAGGTACAAAAGCAGGTATTTTTCCCTGCCAAGCCTCCCGTCCGGCATCCGTATCAGCGTGGACTTGCCGCATCCTGGATTCGCCGTCACGACCGCGAACATCTGACGGTCCACAACATAAACAAGCCTCCCCAGGGCGTTTTCTATCTTTGGCGATGTATAAAGCCTCTCCACCGGTATATCCCTGGTGAACGGCGCATGCTCCATTTCAAAAAAAGTCTCATACATTTTGGCCGCCCTCCTTTCCGTAATCCTCAAAAGACAGGACTTGCGCCATCTGGCGGTGGTCTTCCCTGTATTTTTTCTCAAGGGCGTCCAGCAGCCTTGACGTCTCAGGGATGCTTCCCGTCATTCCCATAGGCACAGGCGGAACCTTTGACGCATAGGCGCCTATCTCTATCCGGTGCGCAGCCACCGACTCCGTCCCTTTACAGCAAACCATGATGGTCTGCGTATTCATTGGGTCATATGCAATTTCAGCCTCCAGGTTTGCCAGGGCCGCGCCTGCCTCATATCTGGCGCATTCAAAAGAAAAACACCCCGCTTCATCAATCTTGCGCGTTTCCCTGTGCAGGAATGCATCCGCCACTACAGACACATCTATAAATATAAGGCCCCTCGCATCCCTCATCCATTCCTGCTCCGGCGTGATCCCGCATGCCGGGACCTTTGCGCCATAAGATTCATAATACTCCCGGATCCCCGCATGAGCCTCTTTCTGGTATTCCTGTTCCAAAAAAACCTTCCATCTACTGTTCAGTTCTTTCACAGAATGCACATGCGCCACACGGATCTCTGCTATAAACTGGTCAACTTTCTGGTGGAATTTTTCAATTTTTCCCTTCGATTGGCACGCACCTGGCTTTGCATGGACAATACGGATCCCCAGTTTCGCACACGCCTTCCCAAGATGTGAAGCTGTATACTGCACCCCATGGTCCAGATACGCACAGTCAAACTTTCCCGCCTTTAAGACTGCCTTATGGAATGTGTCCTCCACAATCTCCTGCCTCTGGTTATCATAAAACTCTGACTGCACGATATACCTGGAATGGTCATCGATCAATGATGGCAAATACGTTTTTATCCATTCCCCGTCCGTTGTCCGTATGTCCGGTCCATATTTAATGTCACCCTGCAGGAGTTCCATCCTGTGCGGACGGCAGAACCGCCTGGAAGACGTCTCACGTTTTTCTGCATACCGCTTCATTTGCTTCTTCCCAAGCCCCGCTTCGTACAGATGCCTCTGCATTGTGGACTGTTTCAAAACCCCTGGCGCCACCCATCCTTCCAGCTCCAGAATCTTTATGATCTGGCGCACGCTGCGCTTTGGAACTTCCCGTTTCAGCTGCATTGCCTGCTCCATCACCTCATCAAAGTTATCCGGCAGCCTCTGCATCCTCTTCTTTGTCCGGCTCATTGGGCGCAGCCCTTCAAAGCCGTTGTCCCGATACCCTGCCTCATACCGGTAAAGGCTCCTTTTGGATATGCCGTTTTTTTCGGCGGCTTCTTCCCGCATCTGCCGCCTTTTCCCTTCATCCAGCAGCGGCGCTATCATACGGTACCTTTTCAGCGCTTCCTCATCCTGCCACTTTTTGATTTCTTTTTTCTGCATATGCATTACCTCCTTCTGGAGATAACTATACACTTAAAAAAAGATGACAGCGAACAAAAGCAGGTGCACAAGTCAGGCCGTCTGCGGGTACGGCTCTAACCGCCCTCCTGAATTATATATAAACCTGGCAGCCGCCTTCAGCCAGCCGGGGCTTATCCTCTTTTTCAGTTCCTCCAGCAAAGAACCCATGGATTTTAGGAAC
>CAJUMT010000224.1 GCA_910587495.1 uncultured Lachnospiraceae bacterium
GATCGAAGATTTCCACAGATTACTCATATCATCTATATAGGTTTCCAGAAGACTTGTACCTGTGTGGGAGCCATAGGTATTGCCGAAGCTTATATTGACCGCCACCGGCATCCGATACTCCAAAGCCTTTTTAAGGACATAATCAAGCCCCAGCATCAATTCTGTCGTCCTGGGAAAACCGTCAGATTTTGGCGTGCCAAGTTTGACTGCCAGAATCCCGCTTTCATAGGCGACTCCGTTATTTCCAGCAGCTATGGCCAACACCCCGGTACCATGTCCGCTTACATCCACGCTAAGAGGCGCCAATCCCGGTTCGGACAGCGCCTCGTCAATCTGTTCTTTTGTAAATTCTGTCCCAAGATGATAGCCCGCAGGAGGCTGCCCCTGAACGGTCTGATCCCACAGATTCAGAATTCTTGTAGTTCCGTCAGGATATCTGAATTCCGGATGGAGGTAATCCACACCTGAATCCAGCATAGCCACCAGCACACCCCGACCGGTCAGATTAAAAGGCGGACGCCTT
This sequence comes from uncultured Lachnospiraceae bacterium, assembly GCA_910587495.1. Lineage (GTDB taxonomy): Bacteria > Bacillota > Clostridia > Lachnospirales > Lachnospiraceae > Hominiventricola. Next base: position 524 of record CAJUMT010000224.1, read on the forward strand.
ACAGGCGTGATGCAAGAGGCGCTCATGCCGGAAGCTCTGGCAAAAAAAAGCCGCACAGGTTTTTCTATATATTCAATCTCCGGTATGACGGCAAGCCTGTCGATCAGGGATTCCTTGACGATCAGAACCGCGTACTCGTTCATCAGTTCTGTCACCTGTACCGCCTCAGACGCAATAGTACTTAGGTTCCCGGAATATTTTACAATCACTTCCCAGGTTCGTTCTTCAGGGTCATACCCGGTCTCCAGGGACGGGGACTTTTCCCGCTCCTGCTCCGTGGCGTCTAAAGCAAGGTTTAATTGATTGTCTATTTTCTGGTCGTTCATACACAACCCTTTTCTTTTTAGTTTATGCCGCCGCCGCTATATTAGTACTGCAGGTTCTCACCGGGCACATACCTCTGTCTGCCAAAATCAGCAAGGATTAAAATGTCCTGTTTTGACTTGCTTTTTTTCATTTTCGTATATGATAAATATGCCCCCTTTACACAGGGAAAATAATATATGGAAAGGGTGTCAGGATGAAAACATACGAAATGGATCTTTGCAGCGGATCACTCTGGAAAAAAATACTGCTTTTCAGCATCCCGCTGATGTTCTCCAATATTCTGCAAGTATTGTTCAATATGTCAGACGTCGCCGTGGTCGGTAAATTCGCAGGTCCCATCGCGCTGGGAGCCGTCGGCTCCACCAGCATTCTAGTCACACTGTTTACCGGTCTGCTCATAGGACTCTCTGGTGGTGTCAATGCGCTTGCCGCACTTTATATCGGTTCCAGAAACCATAAAGATCTGCAGGAAACCGTACATACCGCTGTGATCCTCTGCTTTTCCACAGGGATGCTGATTCTGGTACTGGGCGTCGCTTTTGCTCATACGATCCTGACGGCCATGCATACCAAAAGCGAACTGATCTTAGATGCCGTACTTTATCTTCGCATTTATCTGCTGGGGATGCCTGCGCTGGGACTGTACAATTTTGGCAGCGCTGTACTGAGCGCCGCCGGTGATACAAAGCGTCCTTTATACTACCTTCTGTTTTCCGGTATTGTCAATGTACTTCTGAATCTGTATTTCGTCATCCTATGCAGATGGGATGTAGCAGGCGTTGCCGCTGCCAGCGTCATTTCCCAATACCTTTCCGCAGCTCTGATTCTTGCCGTCCTGTGCAAAAGCCGGGAGGCCTTCGCGCTTCATATACAAAACCTGAAGTTGTATCCGGATAAAATGAAACGGATTCTGAAAATCGGTGTCCCTTCTGCCTTTCAGAACGGGCTGTTTGCCATTGCCAACCTTTTTGTACAGACCAGCGTAAACTCCTTCGACCACGTCATTGTGGAGGGCAACTCCGCCGCCACCAACGCCGATCCTCTGGTATATGATATGATGGCGGCCTTTTATACCGCCTGCTCAAGCTTTATTGCCCAGAACCTGGGCGCATGGAAAAAAGAACGGATTCTGAAAAGCTACATCATCTGCCTGACCTATTCTTTTCTGGTCGGGCTGACCATCGGTGTGGGAATTTACCTGTTCCGATATCCATTCCTCGCGCTTTTTACCAATGACCACTCGGTGATGGAAGCCGGAATACACCGCCTGTCCGTCATGGCGCTCTCTTACTGCGTATCTGCCTTTATGGACTGTTCCATCGCAGCCTCCCGCGGACTTGGCAGAAGCCTCCTTCCGACGGTCATTGTGATCCTTGGTTCCTGCGTATTCCGAATCGTCTGGATCTACACGGTCTTCGCCTCCTTTGGGACGATACAGTCATTGTATCTTCTGTATGTATTTTCATGGTCTGTCACGGCAGTAGCAGAGATCATCTATTTTTCTTTTATTTACAAAAAAACTGCGTTAGGGTGAAAAAGCGTCAGAGAACGCAGCACCTAAACGCATACCTCCTAATTGCCTCTCCAACCCCGTTATGGTCATTATCCGCAGTAACCGCATCACAGATCTCTTTAATCGCCCTCTCTGCATTCCCCATCGCAACGGAAAATCCCGCTGCCTCAAGCACCGCACGGTCATTATCCGCATCGCCGACAACAAGCGTTTCCTCCATGGAAATCCCCAGATATTTTGCCAGTTCCTTAAGCCCTGCCGCTTTTGTCACACCATCGGCTGTCATTTCCAGACCTGTCCCTTCCGCAAAAGCAAAGGATAACGGCAGGTCTTTCAGTATTTCATATGCCTGCCGCCTTGCTTCCTCTGAGCGGAAATACACATTCACTTTGGGAATCGACGCATAATGCTTTGCTTCTTCTTCCATATCCGGAACTTTGCTTGTAATTTCAATAAACATCCGCTGATACACACCCATGTGAAAATCATGCATGTGAATTACCTGATCCGCACGAACTACCGACGCTCTATCTGTCAGAAACTGCACCATTGCGTCATCCTGCTTCGCTGCATTTATAATTTTCTGTACATACTCATACGCGATTGCCTTATGATAAATATGCCTGCTCTCTTCAAAATCATACACCAGCGCGCCGCTCATACACACCGCATAACGCATAGTCTTTAATCGGGAAACATACGGCAGTATTTCTGGAACCGCCCTGCCTGAACAATATACCACATGGATTCCCCTTCCGCTCGCCTGCTCAATATCCCGAACCGTATCCGGATGCACCGATTTATCTGTCATCAAAAGCGTCCCGTCCATATCCAAAGCGATCAATCTGCAACTCATGTCAATCCTCCTCATAAACTTTATAAAAAACAGTCTTTCTCCGCTGTAAAATAATAGCAGGAAAAGGCTGTTTAAGCAACTGGATCTCTCAAAACAGAAATTTCGCCTTCAATTCAACAGAAAGTGTGTTATAATGAACCCAATGCGGCGAACCAGCCAATTGGAATAATTCCAGATGAGCCTGACATTTTAGATGAGAATGAAAATGGAGAAATTAACATTATACCATGGCTCTCCTGACGAAATTATAATACCAACATATGGGCGCGGCAATGAGAAACATGATTATGGGAATGGGTTTTATCTGACAGAGAACATAGATTATGAGAGCTTATTCCGAAGTTTATCTAAATGATGTGGTCGAGAATCAGGGAAAACTTTTTGATTTCGTAGCACAATCATACCCTGATATGGATATGGAAGATTTTATCCGTACCTATATGCTCGGCAAAACAAGAAAGAGCATTGACGAAGCGAAAGCCTACGTCAATACGATGGATGCCAAAACACTATGGGCATATTTCTCCGAGACGGAACAATATACGCCGAAGCCCGGCAAGGCCCTTGGCGGTTTTATGCCAGATTGGATCGGGGAATTTTATGCTTATTATCAATGGTATTACAATATTTCCAGCGCGGAGATTATCGAAAAACTGCCATTAAGTTTCATGAAAAAAGCCTATCATGGACTTCATGACCTGGAGCTTGATCTGGCTGTCCAGAAAGTGGGTAAAGTGTAATGAATATTGTTTGTTTTCACAATCCAAACGAGGAAAACGGATATCTGAGTAACTGGTATCCGAGCAAGTTTACGGTGAACGGTGTGAACTTTTCCTCCATGGAGCAATTTATGATGTACAAAAAAGCCGTGTGCTTCAAAGATAAGGACACTGCAGATAAAATCCTTGAAGTCGATGATGTGGCCTACATCAAAAAATTAGGACGACTTGTTTCCAACTACAACGAGAGCTATTGGAACGGTATTCGTCAAATTGTTGTATTTGAAGGCCTGCTTGCGAAGTTCTCACAGAACGAAAACCTGAAAGAGCATCTCAAAGCCACCGGAAACTCAATTTTGGCTGAATGCGCGGTTAAAGACAGAATTTGGGGTATCGGTTTGTCAATGAAAGATCCCGATAGATTTGAAGTTAGCAAATGGACAGGGCAAAATCTGCTTGGATATGCCCTGATGATGGTGCGTGAACAACTGTAAGTGCCTAATGCTTGGGAACAGCGAAGAATATAAGTTTTTTCAAATAAGCCTGACCACTTCATCCCCCTTCATCAGCGTGGGGTTGAAAATAGCCTGTAAATACGTTTTTGCCTTGTAAAGGGAGAAAGTAATATGTTAAACATTTTTTTTGGTGACATGAAAGACGTGATTTTTAACACATCAATATATTTTAAAAATGTGTATCGTGATGAGTGGATCACAGCGCCGTTATCAGTGGAGATGATTGCGGAGATCGATAAGTCAAAGGTAATAGATGGCGGTGTGATAGACAGTCCGGTATTGGGGAAAATACCGCCAACAGGTTTGTCTGGTGGGGTGAAGACGTTGATACTGATTGAGAATAAGCCGGGCAAAATATTTAACGCCACAAACTGTGGCGATAATTGTGCAAAGTGGCTTTTGAAGATAGCGGAGAAAAAAGACGTGACGATCAATCTTAGATATATGATGAATTTTGGAAATGGAAATTTTGATATCAGGATCTTAAATAATGACAGGGTTGTTCACTGTATGGAAGAGCTGGTTGCATCAGCAATTCAGTATGTGTAGGTGGGAAAATGAAAGGCAGCGTTCATATTATTGTACAAAATGAGAGGATAAAGTA
>CAJUMT010000225.1 GCA_910587495.1 uncultured Lachnospiraceae bacterium
AGGTTTTATCATCAATCTTTTCCATCTGTCCGTCAATCCAGCCAAAACAGAGGGCCTCCTCCAAAGCTTCTCCCGCTTTTATAGTTTTTGGCCCACCAGCCTTGCCAAATAAAAGCCAAACACCTTCATTTGACAGACAATGATCGTAAAGCCATTCACGGAATTCTTTTCTGTTGGTAAATTTCAGTTCCATATACATACTCCCTTGTATTTTTATATTTTCGATTGATATCATAATAGTAAAATTTTTCTTTATTATGCAGTATATACTATCCAATGCTGCTTTACAACTGTTTTAAAAACTTGGCGCATTTCTGGTTTTCGGCCAGTTCTTGCTGTCTCTTTTTCACATCTACCGTATCTCATTTTTCAGCGTATGCCTGTTTTTCTCAAATCTGATAAAATGGCTGGTGTAATCTAATAAAATCTGTGTTATACTGATAAAAAATCTGAACGATCATTCCCACGAAAGGAAAAACAAGATATGTATATAGTCCAGATGTCAGATCTTCATATAGGTTCTTTGGCGAAAACCGTACCGGGTGAGGAAGAGTTCTTCCACAGATGCCTGGATTTGATTAAAGAAAAGATACCTTCAGGAGAGGATATCCTTCTGTGTCTGTGCGGCGACATAATCGACAGTCGGAATCTGTCGGCAGACGACACGGAAGAAGCGAAGAAAAGATATGATGACGCGGCAGAGTTAATGGATCTTTGCAAAGAAGAATTAGGAGGCGCCTATCAGGTTTCCATACGATGCTGCCCGGGCAACCATGACATTACCCATGCCGGTGAATTGTATGGCTTTTGCAAGAAGCTGGGCGGCAAAGATATTACATTGGAACAGCTTTTAAGCTGTTATGCATACAGTATGGGACAGGAGAGCGGATATTGTATTTTTGTCAGTACTTGTATGGGCAATCAGTACGAAGTGGGACGGATCGATTATAAAGCGCTGGAGGAACAGTTAAGAAAGCTTCCCCGGGAGAGCAGCAAGATCCTGGTGTTTCATCATACTATCATGAGTATGTATGACGAAGACGCGTCTTCGATCAGAAACGCCGCGAAGCTTTTGGTGCTGATTGATAAATATAATATAACCGGCGTACTTCATGGTCATATTCACGGCAGGGAAAGTCTGACTTTAGGGCGGAATCAGTGCAACGTCATCGGGACAGGGGCGCTTTTTACAAGGAATAACCCTAATATTAATTCTCAGTTTAATATTATGCGATATAAAAACGGTCAGATTATAGACATACGCAATTACCGTTTCAATGCGGACGGCGGATATGAACCCTGGGATGTGGTGGATCTGGATAAGACCATCTATGAAAATAATTTTGAAGGAAAAACTTTCAGCGAGGTATATGAGCGCCTGATCGGCAGGATGGACGGCGTGACTCCCCTTTATAATGTCGCCATACAGATGAAGAGCAGTTACCTGGAATTTGACAGTAATATTCAGGAATACCTGCGGGACGACTATCTGGAAGTCGCCGGTAAAAAGTACGATTATTTTTCGCTGGCAAAGATGTGGGAAGCGTCAAAAGTACCGCCGGAGCTTTATTATAATCATGGCTCTTATTTTAAATCCGGCGGAAGATCCGGTATTGATTTTGTTCGGGAGCAGCTTTTGAAAAGGCCGGACAGCAACCGAATCATTCTCTCGACTTATAATATGGATGAGACGGCCAATTCCCAGGACAATACAAGTTTTCTGCCTTCGCTGGAATCCATGCAGTTTGGTCTGGACGTACAGCAGAAGGAGCTTTTGGTCTACATAAAATTCCGGGCGCTGGAGGCGGATAAATTTTTAAAGATTACCATCTGTGAAATTGCATATATCCTTCGGGAACTGCAGAAAAAATCCGTAGAGTTTAATAAAGTGCGGGTCAGCATCCAGGCTTTTCGGGTGCGCCGCAAAGAACGGTACAATTGTTTTATGAAGTCCAGAATCGATCTGATGCCGGAACGAAGCCTGGGCGCGAAGATCAATCATGGAAAACTGGAAGAGCTTTGTACGCTTCTGGAAGAGAAGAGAGCGGGCATGGAATCAATTACCCGGATGCGTGGAATACGAATTATTCTGGAAGCCATGAAAGCATCCAATCGGGAGGGCGGCAAAGACGCGCCCGTACATTACAGCAGCGAGATCATCGGATATTTTGATGAAATTTTAAAGATCCATCAAAAACTGGAACATATACATAAATCGTCTGCGTACAGGGAAGACGAGAAGCGGTACGAAGAAAGGATCGACAGCCTTTTGGAGCAGGCGATCCAGGGGCTTAAAAAGCTTGAGAAAAAGAAAGAGGAGAAATTGACGAACGGATAGAATTGTGATATTCTTTATGAATAAAATGTCAGAAAGTGCTGTCGGCAGGCAGAAGAGGGAATCAGGTGAAAGACCTGAACGATCCGGTCACTGTAAGCGGGAACGATATCTAAGAGCCATTGCCATGTGGTGAGAAGGGAAGATAAAGTGCCAGACCGCAAGTCAGGAAACCTGCTTTCTGATAAAAGGTGAGCTTCCGATGAAAGCAGATCCCAAATACAGCTCTTTTGCAGAGGATTATTTTCTCTGCATTTCTCGGTGCGCTGAGAAATAGACAATAAGAGAAGATGGATCTGTGCCGGGAGGCGCAGATTTTTTTGTATAAAAACAGCGGAATCCCGAAAGCGCCCAGATCAATGAGTGGACGCCCTCAGGCGGACAGGAGTTGATCTAGTATCCGGCGCTGAAGGGATGGAGCGGAACTATAATAGGAGGACAAGATGGTATCATTTATAGGAGCGGGGCCGGGAGATCCGGAACTTTTGACGCTCAAAGGAAAGAGAATTATTGACAGTGCGGATGTTATTATTTATGCGGGTTCGCTTGTGAATCCTGCCGTACTTTCTGGTGCGAAAGAAGGCGCGGTCATTTATAACAGTGCTGCCATGCATTTGGACGAAGTCATTCAGGTTATGAAAGAGGCTGAGGAAAAAGGGCTTAAGGTTGCCCGTGTACATACCGGCGATCCGGCGATCTTCGGTGCCCACAGAGAACAGATGGACAGGCTGGATGAACTGGGTATCGAATATGAAGTGATTCCGGGTGTCAGTTCGTTTCTTGCCACGGCCGCTGTCTTGAAAAAAGAATATACGCTTCCAGGTGTGAGCCAGACGGTGATCTTGACCCGTATGGAGGGAAGGACTCCTATGCCGCCTAAAGAGAAACTGCTGGACCTGGCTCGGCATAACGCTACCATGATTATATTTTTAAGCGTGGGCATGCTGGAAGAAATGTCTGAAATTTTAAGACAGGCCTATGCGCCGGAAACTCCTGTAGCAGTCGTATATAAGGCCACCTGGGAAGATCAGAAGATTGTACAGGGCAATTTGAGGGATATCGCTAAGAAAGTCAAAGAAGCCGGGATTCACAAGACAGCCCTGACTGTTGTGGGAGATTTTCTGGGAAATGAATATGAACTGTCCAAATTATATGATAAGACATTTACAACAGAATTCCGAAAAGGAGTGACCGGGTAATGGGAATTACACTGATCAGCATCAGTCATCAGACGGCACCCCTTTCTATACGGGAATTGTTCGCGTTTACAGAAGCGGTGCAGGCGGATCTGATGTATCAGATGCAGGAAAAAGGATATGCATCGGAATGCGTGATTATCAGTACCTGCAATCGGACAGAACTTTACGCTTATTCCGAGCGTCCGGAGAGTAATTATACAGATATGCAGAATTTGCTGCTGGAGTTTGCGGGCGCATCGGACGTGGAAGAGATCGGCGACTATATCAGGTTTTACAGCGGGACAAAAGCCGTGCAGCATTTGTTCCGTGTGGCGGCGGGGCTGGATTCCATGGTCATGGGAGAAGATCAGATCTTAGGGCAGGTAAAAAGAGCCCACGACCAAGCGAGAGCCGTGAAAGCCTGCGACGTGTATTTGAATACGCTGTTTCGCTTCGCAGTAACGGCGGCGAAAAAAGTAAAGACAGATACAGATCTTTCCCGCACGACTGTGTCAACGGCAACCATGGCCATTAAAGCGGCGGAACAGACATTTGGTTCCCTGCATGGGAAGAAAGTCATGCTGATCGGAGCTTCCGGCAAGATCGGCGGCGTGGTCTTAAAGAACCTGCAGTGTATTGAAGGAGCCGAACTTTATATTACTTCCAGAAATATGCGTCAGGCCTGCGAGGACAGACATCATAAAGTTATTTACCAGGTAATGGAGTATGAAGACCGGTATGATCTGGCAGACAAAATGGACGTGATTATAAGCGCCACCAGCAGTCCTCATTATACCTTGACGTATGAAAAACTGGCCAGAAGTTTAAAGACTTCCAAGCAAAGAGTGCTGGTGGATTTGGCGGTGCCGATTGATATTGAAGAAAAAGTAGAGTGGCTTCCGGGTGTCAGGCGTTATGATATAGATGATTTTCAGGAACTTGCCAAAGCCAATAATGAGAAAAAACAGCATGAAGCGCTGGCGGCCGATCAGATCCTTGAAGAAGCCAGGCTGGATTTTGAACGCTGGATGGTATTCCAGCAGGCGCTTCCTGAGATTGCGGAATTAAAATCCTGGATGATTCGGGAGGCGGAGAAAAAAGGGTTTGAAAAAGCCATCGATAAAATGTTCTACAAGATTCGGGATCATTCCGACCCAAAAGAACTGAAAGCATTTTTTGAACGTATTAAATTGAACTAACAGCGGAATCCCTGAATCGCCCAGATCAACGAGTGAGAGCCGTAAGGCGGCCAGGAGTTGATCTAGTGCCCGGGCGATGAAGGGATAGAGCGGGACTTTAACAGGAGAACACAATGGGAAAACTATATGTCGTAGGCTTCGGCCCGGGCGGTTATGAGCATATGACCGCAAAGGCTATAGAAGTCATCAAAAAGGCGGATGTGGTGACCGGATACACCACTTATGTAAATATATTAAAGGAATATTTTCCGGAAAAACAGTACATCTCCACACCGATGATGCAGGAAGTAAGGCGCTGCGAGATGGCGGTGGAAGAAGCGC
>CAJUMT010000226.1 GCA_910587495.1 uncultured Lachnospiraceae bacterium
CGCGACCCTCGCCTTGGCAAGGCGATACTCCACCACTGAGCCACTCGTGCAACTATTATATTGTATATGCCGTATCAACGACATAAAATATAATATACCAAAATCCATTATCTGTCAATATGATATTTTCAAAATTTTGTATTTTTTATGGCGAAAAACATGCGCTTTCAGGATATGCTCTCTGTCAGTCTTTCCATTTCATCCAGATATTTACCGAATACAGCAAGCGCGTCGGTCACCGGCTGCGTATCCTCCATGTCAACGCCTGCCATCCGAAGCAAATCCAGCGGATACATAGAACTTCCGCCGCAAAGGAATCTCTTATAATCCGCCACTGCTTTTTCTCCTTTTTCCAGGATTCTTTTAGACAGCGCAATAGCCGCCGAAAAACCGGTCGCATACTGGTAGACATAAAACGGCGTATAAAAATGCGGAATCCTCGCCCACTCCAGCGCAATCTCTTTGTCTACGCAAATATCTTCCCCGAAGTACATTTTATTCAGATCATAATAAATCCCGCACAGCCTGTCAGCAGTCAATGTCTCTCCTTTCTCTGCCAGCCCATGGGTGATTTTCTCAAACTCCGCAAACATAGTCTGACGAAACAAGGTGGTGCGAAACTGCTCCAGAAAATAGTTCACCAAATACGCTTTTTTCTTCGAGTCCTGGGTCTTTCCGATCAAATGATGAATCAAAAGCGCTTCATTACAGGTAGAAGCCACCTCCGCTACAAAAATCTTATATCCCGCATATACATAAGGCTGGTTTTTATCCGAATACCAGGAATGCAGCGCGTGCCCCATCTCATGGGCCAGCGTAAATACATTGTTTAAATTCTCCTGATAGTTAAGAAGCACATATGGGTGCGTCCCGTAAGCGCCCCAGGAATAAGCGCCGCTTCTCTTACCCTTATTCTCATAAACATCAATCCAGCGGGAAGAAAATCCCTCTTTCAAAAGTGCTTCATATTCTTCGCCCATAGGTTTTAACCCTGCAAGCACCATTTCCTTCGCCTGCGCAAACGGTATCTTCTGCTCTTCATCCGCCACTATAGGCACATACAGATCATACATATGAAGTGTGTCTACCCCCAGGAGTTTCCTGCGAAGCCCCACATACCTGTGCATCAACCCCAGCGCCCCATGAACCGCCCCGATCAGATTGTCGTACACAGACACAGGAATATGGCTTCCATAAAGCGCCGCCTCCAAATCCGAGCCATGCTTTCTCGCCCTAGCATAAAATATCTCCTGCTTTACATTGGCTCTGTAAGTGGCCGCCAGCGTATTACGGTACTTTCCATACACCTTATAAAGCGCCTGAAACGCATCCTTTCTGACTCTCCTGTCTTTATTTTGCAGTAGCGAAATAAAATTTCCATGCGTCACTTCCACCGGTTCTCCGTCCTCCCCCGTAATCTCAGGAAACCGGATGTCCGCATTATTAAACATAGAGAAAATATCCTTAGGCCCTTCCGCCAGTTCTCCCACGGAAGCTAGGAGTTCCTCCATCTCCCCCGTCAGCACATGCTCTTTTTTCCTTATTATATCCTCAAAATACTGGCGGTACATCAAAAGCCCATCCTCTTCCTCTAAAAACCGCTCCACCGTCCCCTCCGGCAGCGACAGTATCTCCGGTTCTATATAAGCCCCCGCCTCCGAAAGTTCCACCAAAACCTTCTGCGCCATGCTGGCCAGATCCTGGTACGTCCCATTATCCGTATCCTCATGCAGCCTCTGATTGGCATACACATACACTTTCTCCGCCAGCATATGCACTTCATCATACATTTTCTGCATGGAAAGCAGCGTCTTCGCGCTTTCCCCCAGCTTTCCCTTAAACGCCCTGAGTCCGGGAATCATCCCCTTTAGTTTTTCATAATCCCCCTTCCACGCTTCATCACTCTCATACAAATCTTCTACAGCCCATTTATCCTTCGCATCAATTTCATCTCTGCGCTTCATAAAATACACTCGTTCCTTTCTATGGCACATTCCTTGTTTTTCTGCTATAATACCATAAAAACACACAAAGCGAAAGGAGTACATACATATGTCACCAGTGAAGCAATCCAACGAAAACGCTGCAGCCACCCTTATCTCCAAACTTAAAAAGCGCAACATCGACGCTTTCTTCTGTCAGACCTCCCAGGAAGCTGTAGAAAAAGCCCTGTCTCTCATGCCGACAGGTTCCTCCATCTCCTGGGGCGGTTCCATGACCATCAAAGAATGCGGTTTAATGGACGCCCTTGAGAAGGGAAACTATACCCTAATCGACCGCATGACCGCCGTCACCCCCCAGGAAAAGCGCGAAATTTTCGCCAAAACCGTCATGGCCGACTATTATCTTATGAGTACCAACGCGATCACCATGGACGGCGAACTGGTCAATATCGACGGCTTTGCCAATCGGGTTTCCTGCCTGTGCGCCGGGCCTGAGCATGTCATCATCATTGCAGGCATGAACAAAGTTGTAAAGGACGTACAGTCTGGCCTTGACCGCATCCGCACCAAAGCCGCGCCGCCCAACACCGTCCGCCTGGGTAAAAATACCCCCTGCGCCAAAAACGGAGTCTGCGGCGACTGCTTCTCTCCTGACTGTATCTGCAGTCAGATCGTAATCACCAGAAGAAGCGGTATTCCCGGACGTATTAAAGTCATCCTTGTAAATGAAGACCTGGGCTTCTAAAAAACTCGCAAAAGGGACGTATGCCGACTATTGCCGGACAAACGCCCCTTTTTTCATATTATTCGTTTCGTATCGCCGCCAGCGGACTTAGTTTCATGGCCCGAAGCGCCGGGAAAAATCCCGCCACCATGCCCACCAGCACGGCAAATATGAGGGATATCCCGATCAACCAGAAAGGAATATACGACAGATTGGCATAATATCCTTCCGAAGCCGACTTCACCACCATATTGATGACGACAGAGATGATTTCGCTTAAAACCAGACCTACTAATCCTCCGAAAAATCCGATAAATCCTGCTTCCATCAAAAACATCATACGGATGTTTCCAAGATCACATCCCAATACTTTGATCACGCCGATCTCTTTCGTCCGCTCATAGATGGACATCATCATCGTATTGGCAATACCGATCGCCGCCACAAAGAGCGACACGGCTCCGATACCGCCCAGCACCATCTGAATCATGGCCATCTGGCTCTGGGTCTGCTCCATCCACTCCGCATTGCTGTTCGTATCGTAACCCATTTCCTCTATGGCTTTCTGGACTTCCTGCACATGGTCCATACTGTCCACCTGGATATTCACCCGCTCATAGTACAGATCTTTGTAAGGCTTCCCGCTTTTATTCGTAGGCTGGCCGGGAATCACTTTGTTTTTAAATACTTTTCGAAGCTGTGCTTCCAACGCCTTGATATCTGCCAGCACTGTCCAGCCATAACTTCCCTTATACTCATCCACCCCGCCCGCCATAATTCCGCAGGTGGGAATGATATATTTCTTGGGAGGAGGGACATTCTGGCCGTTTTCATCCGGATACTGGGAGCTGTAGTAAGCATCTGTATCAAAAATGATAAAAACCGGGTCGTTCATCAAGTCCACATCCGGAAGCACCTGGGTCTCCCAGTAATACTCATTGGTTTTCGCATTATAAAAGTCTGTAATGACAGTGTTCCCGTAAAAAAGCTGCAATACCCCGTCATCGGGAGGAATCTCTCCTTCCCCTACATCCAGATCCAGTTTTCTGAGCATCTCCGCACTCATGCCCCGGATTTGGATCCATCCTTCATAGGCGCCCTGTTTGGCAAGCACACTCATCTCCAGAATAGGAGAGGCAAGCTCCACATGGGGAATATTGGCCATATCCGCGACCACCGCGTCATCAATTCTCTGGGGTTCATTGGAATCGGAACTGTCAGAACTTGACGCTATCGCATAACCACCGCCATAATTATAGTTATTGACTTCGATCGTCGTAAGGCCGCCGGATTCTTCGATCTGCTCTAAGGAGCTTTTCCGAAGGCCAAGACCCAGGGATACCATCACGACAATAGAGGCTGTACCTATGACAACGCCTAAAACAGTCAGAACCGTCCGAAGCTTTCTGCGCGTCAGATTAGAAGCGCTCATACTGAGCAAATCAACAAATCTCATCCTCTGCTCCTTTTATTGCTCGTCGCCGCCAAGGTCATCATCGTCCAGATCCAGAAGATCCTCTTCCAGGCTAAGCTGCGCTTTCTTTTTCTTCTTCTTTAAGAAAATTGTACCGCCTACGACAGCTGCCACTACCAAAACGCCTGCGATGGCCGCAATATATTTACCTTTTCCGCCGCCGTTTTCGCCCTCCATCATCTCATCGCCCATCATCTCACCATCCATCATGGGATCGTCCATCATCATGCCTTCTGTGACGAAAAGAGACACCTCTTTTTCAATGACTTTAGCAGCTCCTGTCTCGTCTTCATAGGAAATCAAAAGTTTGATCAGGCCTTCGTCCATTGTAGCCTGCTGCCCGGTCACATAGATATCCACGGAACCGGTAGCGCCTGAATCCAGATTGCCTACGAAAGCATCCCCTCCGCTGACTGTATCGCCCTCCGTCTTTACCTGCACATTATACAGCTTGGTTTTACCCATATTATAAATACTGAACATAATGTTAGACTCACTGCCCACTTCGATGCTCTGGGGCATAACCTCCGGCTCGCTGATGTCCACACGCGCTTCCTGCTTAACGGGAATAGATACACTGGTCTTGTTCGTATAAGCATTGACATGTTCGTCTTCATAGCTCATATTTACATCTACCGCATAGGGTTTCTGGGTCAGATCTGCTTTGGCTTCCATCTCGATCTGAATGTCTCTTGTACCGTTTTTCCCGATCCTATCTACGAAAATGGTGCTGGAACCGGCCGTGGGAAGGAATGCGGCGTATGTAGTATCCTCATCTTTCCCTTCTACTGCCGCCACAATCTCAAAGATCATATTGTTGACGCTGGTGGCTGTGGATGTGTTTTTCAGATGCAGCGTCAGCATAAAGCTCTCTCC
>CAJUMT010000227.1 GCA_910587495.1 uncultured Lachnospiraceae bacterium
GATGGATATTGTGATGATTCCGGGGGACGAGGGGAATTTTAAGATAACGACCAGGACGGATCTGGAACGATTTTTAAAGATCAGAGAGGACAACAGGTAACTGAAAATCAGTATGACAAATACATAAGTGAGTAAATACTCTAAAGCACAGACAGATCAAAATTGCATAAGATATAAGTATAATAACTGACTTCTTGAACAAAAGCTTCTTGGGTCAGTTTTTAAATATACAATTTTATTCCTAATAAACCTATTGATATAGTAGGAAAATGGTGATATGATGCAAATCAGTCAGAAATTGGGAGGAAGAAGAGCTGATGAATTGGGAATTTATAGCAGAATATCTGCCGTTGTATCAAAAGGCTGCCTGGCTGACGCTTAGAATCGGCGCGGCTGGTGTGGCGGGCGCTTTTATAATCGGGCTGATCTGTGCCGTGATCCAGTATGAGAAGCTTCAGATTCTGCACCGTATTGCAGCAGTATACATCGAACTAAGCAGGAATACGCCGCTTTTGGTGCAGTTGTTTTTTCTCTACTACGGTCTTCCCAAGATTGGGATTCGCACAGACGCGGCAGTCTGCGGAGTTGCGGGGCTTACGTTTCTTGGGGGAAGCTATATGGCGGAAGCGTTTAGAAGCGGGTTTGAGGCGGTATCTAAGGTACAGACTGAGAGTGCGCTGAGCCTTGGGATGAATAGAAGGCAGGCTATGCTGTATGTGGTCTGGCCCCAGGCTTTTTCCACCAGTGTGCCTGCGGTCATGGCGAATGTAATCTTTTTATTAAAGGAAACCAGCGTTTTTTCCGCTGTCAGCATTATGGATTTGATGTTTACGGCAAAAGATTTGATTGGTTTGTACTATAAGACGACGGAAAGCCTGTTTTTACTAGTGGTATTTTATTTGTTGATTCTGCTTCCCGTATCAGTGCTGGGAAGCCTTCTGGAAAGGAGGCTGCGTTATGCCGGATTTGGGGCTTGAAGTGCTGTTGAAAGGAAAGAATCTAACCAGGCTTTTCATGGGGCTTGGGGCGGCTTTAAAGATCAGCCTGGCGGCTGTGCTGATCAGTATTCCTCTGGGAATCCTTCTGGGAGCGCTGATGACATGGAAGAATCCGATAGTCAGGGCAATGTTGCGCATCTATTTGGAGGTTATTCGGATTATGCCCCAGATGGTGCTTTTGTTTCTTGTGTTTTTCGGAACCACGAGAGTATTTGGATGGGATCTGTCAGGCGAAAGCGCGTCGATGATTGTGTTTTCCCTGTGGGGAACTGCGGAGATGAGCGACCTGGTGCGCAGCGCTTTGATCAGCATTCCCGTTCATCAGTATGAGAGCAGCGCGGCGCTGGGGCTTAGTAAAGTGCAGACCTACTGTTATATCATTATTCCCCAGACACTTCGCAGGCTGATCCCGCTGTCCATCAATCTGATTACCCGGATGATCAAAACGACAAGCCTGATTCTGATGATCGGTGTGGTGGAAGTGCTGAAAGTAGCGCAGCAGATCATCGAAGCCAACCGCATGTCCAGCCCTAATGCGGCGTTTGGCGTCTATCTGGCAGTATTTTTTCTGTATTTTATAGCTTGCTGGCCCGTCAGCCTGGCGGCAAGGTATCTGGAAAGGAAATGGAGGTGAACGCTGTGGCAGAGCCATTACTTACTGTGGAGCATCTTACCAAACGGTTTGATGACAACCTGATCCTGGATGACATAAGCTTCACGGTCAGAAAAGGAGAGGTTATCGTGGTGCTGGGGCCAAGCGGCTGCGGGAAAAGTACCCTGCTTCGATGTATCAATGCCCTGGAACCCATTCAGGGCGGGACGATTCGGCTTAAGGAAGAAAAGGTGGACCCGGGAAGCAGAGAGATTACCCTTCTTCGCCAGAAGATCGGGATGGTCTTTCAAAGTTATGATTTGTTTCCTCATCTGACTGTGATGGATAACATCCTGCTGGCGCCCATAAAAGTGCAGAAGAGAAGAAAGGAGGAAGTCAAAGAAGAAGCGGAGAAGCTTCTTGCCAGGGTAGGGCTTAGCGAGAAAGCAGGCAGTTTTCCCAGGCAGCTGTCAGGCGGCCAGAAACAAAGGGCAGCGATTGTCCGTGCTTTGTGTATGCATCCGGAAATTCTTTTATTTGATGAAATAACCGCCGCGCTGGATCCGGAAATGGTCCGGGAAGTGCTGGACGTCATATTGGGTCTGGCGGCGCAGGGAAGGACCATGATTATTGTAACCCATGAGATGCAGTTTGCCCGCGCGGTGGCCGACAGGGTGTTTTTCCTGGACGGCGGAAAGATTATGGAAGAAGGGCCGCCGGAACAGTTTTTTGCCCATCCTTGTACAGAAAGGGCAAAGAAATTTTTAAGTACATTTACATTTCAGGCAGTGAAAACTGCGCACGACCAGATTTAGGAGGTAAGTATGAAAAATTTATTTTTAAGGAAAACAGCTGTCTTGGTGGCAGTATTGACAGTAGCGGTGTCAGCGGCGGCATGTGGCGATGCGGGCGCCGCCGAGGCGGGAAGCGATACAGAGTCCGCGGCAAATGAAGCGGAGGATACAGACAACGGAACTGCGGAAGCGCCGGGGAAAACAGACGCAGTATACCGCACCCTGGATGAAATTAAACAGGATGGGACGATCCGTATCGGCGTGTTTTCTGACAAGAATCCCTTTGGCTATGTGGACGAAAACGGTGAATATCAAGGATATGACATTTATTTTGCCAGAAGGATCGGGGAAGATTTAGGCGTGGATGTGGAATTTGTCTCCACAGAGGCAGCGAACCGTATCGAATATCTGCAGACCGGAAAAGTGGACGTGATCCTGGCGAATTTTACAGTGACCAAAGAGCGCGCGGAAGAAGTGGATTTTGCGCTGCCTTATATGAATGTGGCGTTGGGCGTGGTTTCTCCTGACAGTAAGCCGATTGAAAGCCTGGACAACTGGAACAGTGAAGAGCAGATGATCGTAATTTCCGGTACGACGGCGGAAACCTATCTGACGGAGGCCTATCCGGACATCCCGCTGCAAAAATATGATTCTTATGCGACGGCAAAAAATGCCCTTGAGAATGGCAACGGGGCTGCGTGGGCCAATGACAATACGGAAGTAATTGCTTTCGCACTGCAAAATGAAGGCTATACAGTAGGCATTCCTGAGCTTGGAAGCCAGGATACCATAGCGCCCGCGGTATCCCTTGGCAATACGACTCTGTTAGAGTGGCTTAATGAGGAAATCAGGCTTCTTGGCAGCGAGCAGTTCTTCCATGCGGATTATGAAGCGACGCTGGCGGGTACTTACGGCATAGATTACGAAGAAAGCCTGGTAGTAGAAGGCGGGGTTACAGAATAAAGCCAATCATTATAAAATGGATTTTTAATACCATATCATAGAAAATATCGATAGTTTTTGGAATGAACTTCCTAAAACTATTGATATTTTTTTATTTTTTGGATAATGTAGACTTGCATAAAATAAAAAGGAAGAAGACATTCATGACTTTAACACAGCTTCATTATCTGATGGTGATAGCAGAGACAAATTCTTTAAATAAGGCTGCGGAACTTTTGTATGTGTCGCAGCCTTCTCTGACCAGCGCGATGAAGGAACTGGAAAAAGAGCTGGGCATTACCCTGTTCTACCGGAGCGGGCGGGGTGTCACGCTGACCAACGACGGAACGGAATTTTTGCTGCATGCAAAGCAGCTTTACGGGCAATATGAAAATATCTTGGAAAAGTACGGCAAAGGCGGTTCGTACAAGAAAAAATTTGGCGTATCCACACAGCATTATTCTTTTGCGGTAAAGGCGTTTGTGGATATGGCGAAGCAGTTTGATATGTCCAAATATGAGTTTGCCATCCGGGAGACGAAGACAGCGTCGGTAATAAGCGACGTCAGCACGATGAAGAGTGAGATAGGCGTGCTGTATCTGTGTGATTTCAACCGAAAATCCATGACGAAGCTTTTAAGCTCCGCAGGCCTTAAATTTCATCACTTAATTGACTGCCGGGCCTATGTGTATATATGGAAGGGACATCCGCTGGCGAAGGAAAAATCCATCTGTTTTGAGCAGCTCAAAGACTATCCTTGCCTGTCCTTTGAGCAGGGGGACAACAGTTCCTTTTATCTGGCGGAGGAGATATTGTCTACCAATGAATATGCGCAGACGATCAAGGCCAACGACCGGGCTACCATGCTGAATCTGATGGTGGGGCTTAATGGATATACGCTGTGCTCCGGGATGATCTGCGAAGAGCTGAACGGAAACGACTACCTCGCCGTGCCCTTTGAAGATGATGAGATAAATCAGAACAGCGTCATGGAGATCGGATATGTGGTAAGGAAAAACAGTATACTTAGCCGCATCGGAGAATTGTATGTGAAAGAGTTGAAGAAGTGCCTGGGCATCCGGCTATAGATTTAATCTATAGCCGGGTATTTTTTTTGCATATTAGACAAATAAAACCTACTATGTTAGTATGCTTACAGAAGTTAAAAATACAGAGAACTAAAACGGAGGAGATAATAATGGCAAACAAAAATATCAAAGATTCTAAAAATTGGGCTTTTGAGACAAGGCAGTTACATATCGGGCAGGAACAGGCGGATCCGGTGACGGATGCACGGGCGGTTCCGATCTATGCGTCTACCTCCTATGTATTCCATAATTCCCAGCATGCGGCCGACCGGTTCGGGCTTCGGGATGCGGGAAATATTTACGGAAGGCTGACGAATCCGACGCAGGATATCTTCGAGCAGAGAATCGCATCTTTGGAAGGCGGTGTGGCGGCGCTGGCAGTGGCTTCCGGGGCGGCGGCTATTGATTACACATTTCAGGCTTTGGCAAAGTCCGGGGAGCATATCGTGGCGTCCAAGACCATCTATGGCGGAACCTATAATCTGCTGGCACATACATTGCCTTTGACCAACGGTGTGACTACTACCTTCGTAGACCCGGAAGTAGAAGGCTCTTTCGAGGCGGCAATCCGGGAGAACACAAAA
>CAJUMT010000228.1 GCA_910587495.1 uncultured Lachnospiraceae bacterium
AGATGGTCTTTAGATGTAACCACAAGATTTATCTTTTGTTCCCCGGTGAAATTGCCCCTTCCTGTAAGCACCATTTCATACGTCCCCGGCTCCGCATAAGCGCCCTGGGAAGTATCCGGCCATGCGACGGTGAAATCGGTCTTCGAGATATCTTTTTTATTAAGAAAGCTTCTTGCCGTTATAGGAGAGTGCGGGAAGTTTCTTTTGTTCTTTTCCGTTGGAAACAACGGCGACGTCTCCTGACAGGACATTTTTCAAGGGCGCGGGGCTGATCACAAATGAAATCCTTCCTGTTTTGCCCTTATAGATGTTTTTCCCTGTCACAACCGCGTAAGATTGTCCTCCCGCTGCCTCATAGGTTCTGCTTGCGTTGACATTATTTTTGTAGCTAAGCTTATAATCAAGCCCCTCTTCCGCCATCCGGTCAACAGAATTGTCGCCTAAGTTTTCACGGTAATAGACGTGTACTTCTGGCTTTATAGCTTTCCTTGTATAAATATATTCTTTTTCCGTTGTTACGCCCCAGAAGCCTTCTGTAAACTGCGGCCCGGGGATATACGGAACGTCTTCCGGAAGCACTTCGCCTTCTCCATCCTCTCCGCCCGGGTTGTCAGGGTCGTCAGGATTGTCAGGATTGTCAGGATTGTCAGGGTCTTCGGGTTCCGGCGCTTTGCTGCCGTAGGCAATCTCGGCTCCTTTAAGGCATTCATTCTCAATGTCAATGTCGATTTGTTTCCACTGGCCTTCGTTCCCTCCATACAAAACTTTCTTTAATCCACTGCATTCATAGAATGCAAACTCACCGACTGTCTGTAAGCTGGCGGGCAGGTATATGTTGTTTAAAACTGCACACCCGTAAAACGCATGCGCTTCAATCTTTGTCACACCGTCCGGCAGATTTACAGTTTTCAAGGCCGCGCACCGGTAGAAGGCCGTCTCCGGGATCTTTATAATTTTCGCAGGCAGCTTTACCGACTTTAGACCAGTACAATTGGCAAATGCCCCGTTTTCTATTTCCACTATGCTTTCGGGCAATTTTACAGAAACCAGGCTTTCAAGTCCCTGGAATGCGTTTTCTCCGATCACCGTCACGCTTTTTCCGTCTATTTTGTCCGGAATGCTGATGGCGGAGGCGGTGCCTTTATAGCCTGTAATCTTTACCGTGTCGCCTGACAGGGCTTCATATTCATAGGATGCGGGATCTTTATCCTCTTCTCCAGGTGCAGGGTCTTCGGGTTCTGGTGCTTCGCTGTTATAGGTAATCCCGGCCTCTTTCAGGCATTCGTTGTCGCTGCCGGACGAGATCTGTTTCCACTGCGCTTCGCTCCCGCCATAAGAGATCTGCTTTAAGCCGGTACAGCCGTAAAAAGCATACGCGCCGACTGTCTGTAAGCTGGCGGGCAGGTATATGTTATTTAAAACGGTACACCCGTAGAACGCATACTCCCCGATGGACGTCACACCCTCGGGCAGTTTTACCGTCGTCAGGGCTGCGCAGCTATAAAACAATGTATCGGCAATTTCCGTGATTTTCGCCGGAAGGTTCACGGAAGCAAGGCCGGTACACCAGGCGAATGCGCCGCTTTCAATCTTCGTAATGCTTTCTGGCAATTTTACGGACGTTATGTTTTCAAGCCCCTGGAATGCGCTTTCACCGATCACCGACACTTCTTTCCCGTCTATTTTATCCGGGACTTCTATTTGTTTATCGGTTCCTTTATATTTGGTGATCTTCACTGTGCCGTCCGCCAGCACTTCATAGGCATAAGGCTGGGCAGGGTCTACTGCTTCCTGCAGGACTGTAACTTTGACGGATGTTTTCTTGGAACTGTCCGCCGCCGACACGGCAGTGACCGTAAGCTCCGCCGCACTTTCATTCTCCGCCGCTTTTAGGCAGCCATCCGAAGTAATGGCCGTAGCAGCGCTTTCATTTCCGGACACCGACCACTGCACACCGGTTCCCGGGCTGTTGATTCCTTTTACTTCCGCCCTAAACTGACATTCTTCCCCGGGCTTTAATTCCGCCTGATCCGGAGATACGATAACCTCCGCCACATAAGGCGTCTTATCATCCGCAGGGATTACGTTCACTTTGCAGTCCGCCGTAAGGCCGCCTTCCTCTGTCGTGGCAGTAATTGTTGCTTCCCCTTCTGCTAAAGGCGTAACCGTACCATTTATACTGTCCACGGAGGCCACATATTTGTCGGAAGAAGACCATGTAATGTTCTGGTTGGTGGCGTTAGCCGGGATGATGCTGGCATGAAGCTGAAATGGCTCCGCCTCTTCCACCAGGTAGATTTCCTTCCTGTCTAGCTTAATGTCCTGGGGTTTTATAATCGCGGACCGCTGGCTGCGCAGGTATGGATAGCCGTCGTTAGCCGCCGGGTCTATCGCCCATACATTGTCGAAATCCCAGCCTTCGTAGTTCGTCTGCCATTTCATGGTGCTTGTATGCCTTGCATAGTAGCCAGGGCCATCTACGGACATATATTCCCCTTTTACCGCTATATCCCCGTCATAGTAACAGTTTTTGATCGTCCCCTGCTCCTTATACCCATCGTGCGCCAGGAAGCATCCCATTTTATTGGTGAAAGTACGATAATTATCGCTGCTGCAGCTGGAAATCGAATAACAGTTTTCCACCGCCCCGTTTTCTCCAAGCTTCCCCAGGAATCCGCCTATACCGACTCCCTGTCCGGAAGTCAGATAATCTCCGTCAAAAAACACCTTTGCATAACAATTCTGTATCGTGCCCTGATTTTCGTAAACGGCTCCGCCTATATTAAAATGATAATCATCATACCATCTGCTGTTTTCTACGATATGAATCGTTCCTGTTATGCTGCAGTTTTCAATCAGGCCATGATTTTCATCCGCCAAAAGACCACCATACATGCCAAAATTTTCAACGGTCGTCTCGGCCTCCAGGCAAAGATTCTTGATTGTGCCTTTGTTTACTTTTATAAAACCGACAGGATGTGTACAGTTAAAAGGCTGATATCTGGGCGCAAGGATCGTGCCGCTGATCCGGTAGCCGTCCCCATCCAGTGTCCCACTGAACTCGGGAATTTGGACAAATTCCTTTTCCAGTATAATATCGCAGGCCAGCTTCCAGTACGCGTCCGAAGCGCCGCCTACCATCTCCAATTGTTCTTCACTCGCAATCAGGTACGGGTCTTTCTCCGTCCCTCTTCCTGTAAGTG
The DNA here is from genome assembly GCA_910587495.1 of uncultured Lachnospiraceae bacterium. Taxonomy (GTDB): domain Bacteria; phylum Bacillota; class Clostridia; order Lachnospirales; family Lachnospiraceae; genus Hominiventricola. Next base: position 3,204 of record CAJUMT010000228.1, read on the forward strand.
TGGAAGGCAGGGATCCTTGCGGCTCTGCGGACCGCTGGCAGCGAAGGTATGGGTAGCCGTCGTTGACAGCCGCGTCTACCGCCCATACATTGACAAAATCCCAGTCTTTATAGTTCGGCTGCCACTTCATGGTGTCTGTATGCCTTGCATAGTACCCGGAGCCGTCCGTATACATATACGCATCTGTGATCGTGTCCCCGTCGTAATAACAGCTTTTCAGCGTCCCGTCCCCGTCATCTGACATCAGGAAGCATCCCCCGTTTTTTCCAAAAGAAGACGAGACGGAGTAACAGTTTTCCACTGTTCCATTTTCGCCAAGCCTGTACAAAAATCCGCCTACCTTTACCTCTGTGCCCGGCCCGGGGCGACAGCTTCCATCCATGCTGATTTTTGCATAGCAATTCCGTATCGTCCCTTCGTTTGCGTAGACAGCCCCTCCTGCTGCAAAACTATAATAGTCCAGATCCCGTTCTATTATATGGAGCGCCCCTGAGATGCCACAGTTCTCAATGATGCCATGGTTATTATACACTAAGAAGCCGCCCTGCAGGCCGTAAGAACTTGATGAAATCTCCACTTCAAGGCAAAGATTCTTGATTGTGCCCGTATTTTCTTTTATCAGGCCGGTATTCGTTTCATAGTAAGGAATTCCATAAAGAGAATCCTTATGGGGAACAGCGGCGATCGTGCCGCTGATCCGGTAACCGTCCCCATCCAGCGTCCCGCTGAACTCGGGGAGCGACACAAATTCCTTCTCCAGGATAACGTCGCCGGCCAGCTTCCAGTGCGCGTCCGAAGCGTTGCTGATCATCGCCAGTTCTTCTTCGTTCGTAATCAAATACGGATTTTTCTCCGTCCCCTTTCCTGCCGGCAAAGACGAGGCATCAGAAAACAGCAGTTCCGACTCCCGGAGCGTATCCTCTCCTTCATCCATTCCTGCAGACAAGGCGGCATCCTCTTCCGGCGTTTCTTCTGCTTCCGAAGCGGCATTTTCTTCCGGCGCTTCTGCCTCTTCCGGAACAATATCCTCCTCCGATGCCTCAGTTACCCCCCCCACTCCGGGCGGGTATTATCTGTTTCGAGATCCGCTTCGGAAGCATCCACCGAAAGACTCTGCAATACCAGGCCTGCACACAACGCCGCAGCTAGCAGACGTTTTCGCCAGTTTCTCTTTTTCATTTTGTTCTCCTTTCTCTAAATCCCCCTGCCATACAACAGATATATAAGCGTTTGTCTTGTGTAATTTATTTTAGATGATTCTTTGTAATTTGTCTATAGTGCGGGAAAAAACGATTTGTCACAGCTACCACTGATCCACCTTTTAAACCTGCCATCCGGTCAAGATAGTGTAGATTCTTCAGCATAGAATTGTGTAATTTAAGCCAGGGCATTGTGAATCAGACTATAGTGGACGCTATCCGTAATCTGACGGAAACCTTAAAACTGACTGTCGAACAGGCAATGATTGCTTTGAAGATTCCTGAATCCGACTGCCCCAAATACAGAGCCATGCTGGATAAATAGTTCTTATCCCCAACCAATTCTTTTATTCTATCTTCCAAACTGCGAAATTAATCGGACAACGAAAATCGAAGAGAATTTCCTTTAAATCTATCTCTCTGATTGTCTTCTGCTCTATCCAAAATATTTCATGCCTTATATCCGCTTATGTCTGCTGCCATTCTATAACGCTGCATCTGTTCTATAGATAACTCTGGAGTGTCTTCATCATAAAACTTCAATAAGGCTTTTAGGAATCACCCCAAAAGCCTGCTATACTTTAGCCAGG
>CAJUMT010000229.1 GCA_910587495.1 uncultured Lachnospiraceae bacterium
CGGATAAATGCGGCAAATTCATAATACATTCTGTGTTCAGTCTGATCAAAACTGCGAAGTTCTTCATGCCCGTCATTGTACAGAATCCGGTACTCCGTCATCTGATTCACCGGCTTCTCAATGACGAGAGCTGCCTGATTTCCCTGAATCGTGGAGACGATCGGCGCCCTGCAGTCCTTCGCCCCGATACTTACCGCCTTGAAAGTTCCATAATCATAGAACATCATACCGCTGGTATCGATCCCCCGCTCCACATTCGCATAATATCTGGCCTGTTTCGGTACGCCGAACAGTCCCATAAGCGCATGTACATTGTACACATTGATATCCATCAATGCCCCTCCGGACATGCGCGGATCAAAAGCCGGAAGGATGTTTCCCTCTTTAAACGCGTCATATCTGGAAGAATACTGGCTGTAATTAAAACTGACCATTTTGATCTTTCCAAGTTTTCCAAGATCCGCTCTCAGTCCCTGATAAGACGGCATATAATGAATCGTCATCGCTTCAAAAATCATCCGCTTCTGTTCTTTGGCAAGCTTTATAAGCTCTTTAAGCTCTCCTGCATGAGAAGTGACAGGCTTTTCGATCACGACAGGCTTTTTATATTCCAGCGCCTTTCTGGTAAAATCATAGTGCAGATGATTTGGCAAAGCAACATAGACTACGTCCACATCTGCCCGCAGCATCTTCTCATAATCATAAAAAGAACCTGCCAGATGATTCTCTTCCACCATCCGTTCCACTTTTTCCTTTGATGCTTCTCTGCCCAGGATATATATTTTATCAAAATTCAGTCTGTGGATCGTCTGCATCAGGTCTTTGACGATCATTCCGTTTCCTGCAATGCCAAGGTTCAAATCTGTTTCCTCCCTACCCTGCCTGTTTACTTCTGCAGGCTTTTTTGTATTCTCTCTTAATCTCATCTTCCGTAATCGGCCTTAATACCCGGCAGGGGTTTCCCACGGCGACCACGTTATCCGGTATATCTTTCGTCACTACGCTTCCGGCCCCAATCACCACATTGCTGCCGATGGTCACGCCGGGAAGCACCTGCACACCAGCTCCAATCCAGACATTGTCTCCAACCGTAATGGGCCAGCCGTATTCCAGCCCCTGATTTCTCCGTTCCGTATCGATGGGATGGCCTGCTGCATGGAAGCCGCAGTCGGGAGCAATGAACACATGATCGCCGAATTTGACCTTGGCCGCATCCAGGATCATCAGGTTATGGTTGGCGTAAAAATTCTCTCCTAATTCGATATTGTATCCATAATCACACCAGAACGGAGCCTGTATCACAAACTCTCCTTTTGTCCTGCCAAACAGTTTCCTTAACATCTCTTTCTTTTCGTGAAGTTCCGAAGGCTTCGTATTATTGTAAGCAAAGCAGATATCTTTACACATATCCCTGTCTCTTAAAAGTTCTTCGTCATAATTCGCATCGTACAGCATGCCTGCCGCACATTTTTCTTTCTCTGTCATTTTTTATATCTCCTTTTTGTCTACCGCTGTCTGGTACATTCCTTCACAATAGTATTGTTCAAAGCTGTCAACAATCCGAAATTCCGGCATATATTCCCGGGGGATATCCGCCCCGCACCTTTGTCTGACCGTCTCCAACATTCCTTCATCAATCAGGGAACCGGTCAGCACGACCAGGCCAGGATTCAAAAGTACAATCACAGCACACAAGGCCTGCGTGATAAACGGTATGCAGGTTCCCGGTTCCAGCTTTGCCAACTGCTCTTTGCGGCTGATATTATATGGAAGGAACCCCGTCATACCGGCAAAACTGTTCGCGCCCCTGATAATCGTGCCTTTATGAATCGTAACTGTCCCCGGAAGGATATGCGCAGGAAAATATCCCAATGTAATCACTTCGTCCGGATTTCCATTTTTCTTATAATACCCATACGCTTTATAATGCATATCGTTTTCCATAGAAACTTCCACGCCGAACCTGCCCTGCAGCCTTCCCTTAAGAGGCACATCCTCCAGCTCCGGGATGTCGCAGTATTTTATAATGCCGTGTTCCGCTATGCCAGGCGTGCCGACAATAATCTGGGATGTATGCGGATACTGCCGGATGGCTCTGTCAGCCAGCTCTTCTATCTGTCTGTCAGACACATATTCCACTGTCTGTCTTTCCCTGGACAAAACCTTTCCAATCGCGGAAAACACAACCGTTTCTATCCATCTTCTTCCCTGCTCCATGTAAAAATAAACCGCCAGATAACTTTCATGATCGTCTCTGATCTGATAAAGCGTAGAGCTTCTCCCTACCTCTCCTGCAAGCTTCTCACCGCCTGCAAGGATTCCCCGGCTCTGCATATCATTCAGTAATGTATTGCAGGTCGCCACGCTAAGCCCAGTGCCTACAGATACCTGCTGCTTCGTATATGGTTTCCCATCCAGCATAAAACGGTAAATGGTTTTCTTATTTTCCTTACGGATAGCAGCTGAATTATTCATGTTTTCTCCTTTTTACGCTGATTATTATAATCATTATAATAATAGTTGTCAATATGATTTTATTCTTTTGCCAAAAAAGCAACCGTAAAACTTAACCGCCTGCCAAAATATTATCCCAAAAAAAGAAGTCTCCATGCCTAATGATACGGTCTGCTTCCGCCACCAGAAACTGCTGATCCCAATATCCGCCCACCAGTTTTTCCAGCATCAAATTGCTGCCCTGCACATAACCCAGGGCGGCATGGATCAGATCCGCGTTTTCCTGCGCCTTTTCGACATATGTTTCCGCATAACAGTCATTTAGCCCCGTATCTACAATATCCAGATTGGTATACTGGTCGAAATACAGATGAAATAACATTTCCTGGCTGATTCCCCTGTAGCCGGTCTTATTGTCCTGGAACATTTTTTCAAAGGAAAAATCATCAGGGTTCTGTTCCATCATATATAGATGGCCTGTTTCTTTGGGATTCGGATTATATGTATCGTCTGTCTGCAGCATCAAAGAGACGCAGTCATCCACGCGGGGAATCACGAAACGCCGTGAAAATGAGACGGAATCCAGGGCGCCGCCGCAAAATCCCATGGCAACCAGAACATTTTCAACTGTTACCGGCAGTTCCTTTTCAGCAGTGATTATACATTCTTTCATTTTCTACGGCTCTACATGATTTTTAAAAAATATTTATCCTTTTTGTTGATTCAGAATGAATGGGGTCATCTTTTCCATTAGTTCTTTGGACAAACGCTCTCCTTTTTCTTTTAAAAGTCTTTTCTGTTCTGTTCTTGCCCATTCCACAGCTTTTAACTGTTCTTCTAACCGTTCACTTAAAATCGCATGATCTTCCATAACTGTCTCCTTTCTAATGATTATCATAAACAATGCCAGCAATGTAACAATTCTTCAGGAAATAATCTGCTGCTTTCTGCAAACCTTTTAAATCTCTTGCTTCATTGCTTGAATAAACTGCCTCGTTAAACAGTTCAACCGCTTTTTCATAAACATATTTTTCCCCTTTTACAAGATAGGATATATTACCAAGATTAGTAACTACCACCATCATCCTAATACTTTCATATCTTAAAAAGAATTGCACATCTGATAAAGAAAAATTCGATAAAGAAGGATGGTTATGTAATACAATAATTATACATTCTTTTGCAGAGACTACCAAATGGTATGAAATTGTGCTGCTTATTGGATCAACCTCATGCTCGCTGCCCAGCGCTACTCCGATATAATCCTCTCCATTTTGAATACATTTCATGCTATTCATTTCATATGTTATTGCTACTTCATTGGAATTGTTTTCATTTTTTGAAATAAGCAACACATTTTTTGCCAGCTCTTGAATTATATCATACTCGTTTTCTGGTATATTTTTATATTTTATTCTTGGCACTTTTCTGATGGCTTCATCTGTAATCATAATTTTATGATCCCTCTTTTTCGCCATCTCTAAATCTTTTAAGTTTTCTCGATCCAAAAAATATCGTTCCTTTCATCCAATTACAGATATTTCACTCATAAAAGATATTATCAAATTTTGTAACTGTTCCACTGCATATCACAGAGTAAACATTCTTTTTAGATTATTATATATCAAAAAAGCAGTTTCCTCAATCAAATTATCCGAACAAGAAGATAAGAAAAAGCCTCCCGGTATATACTTCCCGAGAAGCTTTTTTCAGAATATCAAAACGACTTTATTTTACCGCCTCAAACGCAGCGTCCAGCGCCGCGATCAGGTCTTCTGCTTTCTCAATGCCGATGGAGAGCCGTATCGTATTAGGTTTAATGCCCTGATCAAGCAGTTCTTCTTCTGTGCATTGGCTGTGGGTAGTGGTCGCAGGATGGATGACCAGAGATTTTACGTCCGCCACATTGGCCAGCAGGGAAAAGATCGCCAGATTGTCAATGAACGTCTGCGCCGTCTTCGCGTCTCCTTTAATCTCGAAGGTAAAGATGGAACCGCCGCCATTCGGCAGGTATTTTTTATACAGTTCATGGCTTGGCTCGCTCTTAAGAGACGGATGATGCACCGCTTCTACCTGGGGATGTTTGGCCAGATATTCCACGATCTTTAACGCGTTGCTCACATGGCGTTCCACGCGCAAGGATAAAGTTTCCAGTCCCTGCAGAAAGATAAACGCATGGAACGGGGAAAGCGTCGCTCCAGTGTCGCGCAGGATGACCGCACGGATATAGGTGACAAAAGCGGCTGCTCCCACCGCGTCAGAGAAGGATATGCCGTGATAGCTGGGATTTGCTTCCGAGATCCAGGGGTATTTGCCGGAGGCTTTCCAGTCAAAATTGCCGCTGTCAACGATCACGCCGCCGATGGCCGTTCCGTGCCCTCCAATAAACTTCGTGGCCGAATGAACCACAAGGTCCGCTCCATACTCAATAGGACGCACCAGATACGGCGTCGCAAAAGTAGAATCTACTACCAGGGGGATCTGATGTTTGTGCGCGACCTTTGCGATTTCTTCCAGATCTACCAGGTTGGAGTTGG
>CAJUMT010000230.1 GCA_910587495.1 uncultured Lachnospiraceae bacterium
GATCTGTGCGTATGAGTCGTATCACCATGTGTATGTTCGTGCGAATGCTCATGGCCGCCGCAACCGCATCCACAGTGCGAATGCTCTTCATTGGTTAAATGCATCTATTTCCCTCCTTTTTCAGAAAAATACACATCAAATTTCTTGATCTGTTATTTTTTTGACATTGTTTATAAGCATTATACCCCATGGGGGGATATTAATCAAGTGGGTTTCTGTATATTTTCTACAAAATTTAGGAAAAATTTTTTAACATTTAAAAACTCCGCCTTAGACAATCTTCTGTCCGTTCTGCAAACACAACCATGCAGATTACCCTTTTAACAGCTAAATATGCAGACAGCCGGGAGCATATTTAAAGCTCCCGGCCATCCAGGCATTCAGAACAAAACACACTGAATGCAGTTTATATACTATTAAATCCCAGCCTGTTTAAGAAGATCCGGTACTTTGGATTCCCATCCAAGTGCCATAATATGTACGCCCTGGCAGTATGGCTTACATTCTTTGATAATGCGCGCGGCGATCGCTACACCGGTGATGCCTGCTTTGGTCTTTTCTTTGTCGGCCTTAAGCTCGTCAATCATCTCCTGAGGAACGTGAATACCTGCTACATTGTCATTCATATATTTCGCCATGCCCGCGGACTTCGGAATAACGATTCCGAGCTGCACCGGTTTGCCAAACTGTTTTGCTTTTTCCATGAATTTGATGAATTTCTCCGGCTCATAGACTGCCTGTGTCTGGAAATACTCTGCGCCTGCGGCAACTTTACGCTCCATCTTTGCAAGCTGCGCGTCTACAGAATCGCTGCACGGAGATACAACCGCGCCTTTTGCGAATTTAGGCGGCTCGCCGACCAACTTGTTTCCGCCTAAGTCTTCGCCTGCTTCCAGTTTGCAGATTGTATGAAGCAAAGATACAGAATCCAGGTCAAAGACAGGTTTCGCCTGCTTATGGTCGCCTAATTTGATATGGTCGCCTGTCAGGGCTAGCACGTTCTCAATGCCCAGCATAGCCGCGCTTAAAAGATCGGACTGCAGCGCGATACGGTTTCTGTCGCGGCAGGTCAGCTGGAAGATCGGCAGTAAGCCCGCATCTTTCAGAGCTTTACAGGTAGCCATGGAACCAAGGCGCATAACGGAAGACTGATTGTCTGTTACGTTTACTGCCGTAACACCGCTTAAATACTCCTTCGCTTCTTCTACTAAACCTTCGATATGGATTCCCTTTGGCGGGCCTACCTCCGCAGAAACTACGAATTCGCCCCGTTCAAATAACTCAGTAATTTTCATTATACATCGCTCCTAATCATTCTATATTTTAACAGTTTCCTTGTTTAGACTTCGTCATCTGTTGCGTAATTGCGTACCTGCGTCGGGCACTTTAATACATCCAGGCGTCCGATCTTTTCAAGGCGTCTGTAAATACGTTCCCAGCCGCATTCCATATTGCTGTCCACTTCGCATTTGCCGTTTTTGGAACCGCCGCACTGGCCGTTTAACAGGCTCTTGGAACAGGCGGTGATCGGGCAGATGCCTCCGGTCAGATTCAGGTAGCACTCGCCGCACTGACCGCAGTCGTACTCGATCGGCGTCACGCCCTGGAAACCTGGCAGACGGCAGGAATCGCAGGCTGCACATACCATCTTGTCTTCCAAATATTCAGCGATCGTCTGTACGCCGACACCGCAGGAAAATACAAGCACCAGATCGGCAGCTTTGATCGCGTCCATATGTTTCTCGAGGCGCAGTTTCATATTTTCCGGATTGCATATGTAATCAGTTGTAATACTTCCGGTCACTTTCCCGTCTTTAGCCAGCTCTTTTTGGAGTTCTAAGGCTTCTTTTTCCGGGAAATGAACTTCTTTGCATCCCTGGCAGTTAATGATGAAGATCTTCTTTCCGTCCACCAGTGATACGATAGTTTCCTTAGATTTTAATTGGGTAATTAGCATATCACTTCATCCCCCTTACTGCATTTTTTCCTGCTTTGATCTTGTCAACCAACGGGATCTTGGAGGAACAGATGTACTGACAGCACCTGCACTCGATACAATCCATGACGTTCATGTCCTTCATACCCTGCCAATCTTCCTGATCTGCAAATTTTGCATAATACAGAGGCGACAGTTCCATCGGACATACGTCCGCACAGCGTCCGCACTTGATACAGGGCTGCTCTACTGTATGATCGGAATCAACAACAATAATTCCGTTGGAGCCTTTCATGATTGGTACATTCGTGTCAGAAAGAACAAATCCCATCATAGGTCCGCCCGCTTTGATCGTAACGTCGTCGCCCGTAATGCCGCCGCAGTAGTCGATCAAATCTTTTGTATTCGTACCGATCTTTACGATATAATTGCCTGGTTTTTTCAGTTTCTCACCGGTTACAGTCACAACACGTTCAACCAGCGGCATACCTTTTTGAATCGCATCGGCGATTGCTTTGGTAGTACTGATATTGCTGACAACACAACCTACGTCTGCAGGCAGTCCGCCCCGCGGCACCTGTCTTTTCATCACGCGTTTGATCAGCATTTTCTCAGCGCCCTGGGGATATTTGGTCTTTGCAACTACCACTTCCAGATTATCGCAGTCTGCTGTCTTTGCTTTCAGAAGTTCGATTGCATCAGGCTTATTATCCTCAATAACAATGATGCCTTTTTCAGCGCTTACTGTCTTAACGATCGCTTTGAGTCCGAATACCACGTCATCTGCAAACTCTAAAAGCACTCTGTGGTCAGCAGTCAGAAGAGGTTCGCACTCGCAGCCGTTTAACAATACGGCGTCAATAGGCTTATTGGGTTTTAATTTTACAGAAGTCGGGAAACCGGCTCCGCCCATACCGACGATACCGCTCTCACGGACAATATCAATGATCTCGTCCGGTGTAAGGCTGTCAAGATCTTTGTTGGGTTTGATAGATTCGTGCAGAGTATTTTTTCCGTCTGACTTAATCACAACGGACAGGCATTCGCCTCTTGTGGCATGGCCGTGGTTCTCAATGGCAGTCACGGTTCCGCTGACACTGGAATGAACCGGAGCGCTGATGAAACCTGCGGATTCACCGATCACCTGTCCGACTTTTACGGTATCTCCCACCTGTACGACAGGATTAGCCGGAGCGCCGGCGTGCATGGACAGAGGAATCACTACCGTCTCCGGATCAGGGAATCTTTGCAACGCGATATGTTCTGTAAATTCTTTACGCTCTGAAGGATGGATGCCGCCGTAGTAACCTTCGAGTCTGTTCTCGCGGATTGATTTCACATATTCATTAACAAATTTGAAATCAACTTTAGAATAATCACGAAGCTGTACGGGCTGAGCCAGGAATTCGGAAAGACGGCCCTGCTTTTCCAGCCTTCTATAGATCTTCTCCCACGCGCAGTCTTTGTTGGGATCTACTTCGCATTTGCCGTTCTTTGCACCGCCGCACTGTCCGTTGACCAGGCTCTTGGAGCAGTCAACGATCGGGCAGATGCCGCCGGTCACGTTCAAATAGCACTGTGCGCACGCATCACAGCTTTTCTTTGTCAATGCCATGCCATGATGTCCTGTATAATTCAATGAATTGCTGGCCGCATATACAGGTTTATCCGCAAGATCTGCGATCGTCTGGATTCCCAGACCGCAGGAAATCACCAGTACATTTTCCGTTCCTTCCGGGATCATGTCCTGTAATTTTCTTTCTGTCTGGGTCTTGTTGCACAAAAAGTCAACCCTGGCGCTGCCTGTAACTTTCTTCCCCTGTTCGGAGACGATCTTTTCAAGCTCAGCGCACTCTGGTTCGTCAATGGTTTCAAATTCCTTGAAGCATTTGTTGCAGGCAATTATGAACAGATTGTCTATATCGGCCAATACGGACGCCAGTTCATCGTTGCTCTTCAACCTATACTTAGTATAGTTTTCCAATTGCTCACCTTCCTTATCTTATTGATTTGCAAAACTTATACTTACCTGTCTTTGTCACATTTTCCCACCTCTGCACTTGCAGAAAAAGCAACAATAAACAATTAAGTCAGCCTTGTATTCGATAGCCATTTAAGTATAATACATTTTGACCATATTTTCCAGTCATATTATACATTTTTTTGTAAATTTTTTATGACTATATTTTCCTGGAACGAATCTTGTATTTAATAAGGAGTGTACCCCCATACGTTTTCGTTCCCCGGATCTGTACAGAAGCCGTACCCGTGCCGATATTGTTCTGGTATGTATCCGCAAGGATTTCATATTCGTCCGGAGCCAGCACGACACCTTTTACAGCAACTGTAAAATCTTCATTCTTTATTTGAATTGCTTTTCCTGTGTAAAAAAATTCCCGGTTCCATGTTACTTTTGCGCCTTTTAATGTCTGATCCGTTATCCGGAAGACCGCAGAAGCCGCTCCTTCATAATTGCCTTTGCCGACCGTCTCCACGCGGACAGATGTTCCGGAAGGAACCATATCGTTTTTCTCCACCGGATCTCCTGCTTCCCTGACAGTCCCGTCTGCAAGGGTCGTTGCAGAGACATAGGAATATGTTAGCTCTTTTTCATAGTCCTTCCCGGCAGACAGCTTCTTACCATTCAGATCGTATAATGCTGCGGAAGTTTCATAGTTTCCCGGAGACGCTTTATATAACACGTCTGCTGCCGTCATCTTAAGAGCGGACAGTTTCTGGGCGGTGACCGAAAACGGAATCGGAACCGAAACGCCGCTGAAATTACCCTTCCCTTTAATCGTAACAAAAGCCTGGGAACCAGCCGCCTGGTTGCCTGTATAAGACAGCGTATAATCCATTCCGCTGGTTAACTGCATATCTTCATAATACAGTTTTATCTCAGGCTTTGCACCGCCTTTCGCATACGGAACCTGTTCAGGAAGTTTGGTCATTTTCAGATCCCCCAGGCTTCGGGCGCTGATTGTAAAACTCTTTTAGATCGGAAGAGCACACGTCTGAACTCCAGTCACACAGCAAGATCT
>CAJUMT010000231.1 GCA_910587495.1 uncultured Lachnospiraceae bacterium
ATATATCAGATATATGGGTTTGGTTGTAAAACACATTCATGCGTTTGTCGTGGAACCCGTTAGAGTCAGGATTGTTTTCAGAGAAAAAATGTGCTACAATCTCGGTATATGAGATTGCGGCACTTTTTTTGTGCGCAGGAGCGCGTAAGAAAATTTGCTGCTTTGCGGCACGCACCTCGTGCGGTGGGCAGGGAATATGGCTCTTCCCTACTCGATTTAGGAGGAATATATGAAAGAGACGGTCTGTATAGATACGTTTTGCGCGGAAGATACTTTCCTGTTGGGCAGGAAAACAGGAGAGAAGATAAAACCCGGCACGGTCATCTCTCTGGTGGGAGATTTGGGCGTGGGAAAGACGGTCTTTGCCCAGGGACTGGCGAAAGGACTGGGAATAGAAGAACCGGTCGTAAGTCCTACCTTTACTATTTTCCATATCTATGAAGGCGGAAGGCTTACACTCAGCCATTTTGACGTATACAGAATTGCGGATATCGAAGAGATGGACGAGATCGGTTATGAAGATTATTTCTATGGAAACGGCGTCTGCCTGGTGGAATGGGCGGATCTGATCGAAGAATTGCTTCCCGAAGACACCTGCCGGGTGAGCATAGAAAAAGATCCGCAGAAAGGATTTGCGTATCGGAAGATCACATTGGAAGGATTGGAGGCGTAGTCAGAATATGAAAGTTCTTGCGTTGGACAGCTCCGGGCTGGTTGCGTCGGTGGCTTTAGTGGAAGGAACCTTGGAAGCCTCCAGCCTGCTGGCGGAGTATACGATCAATTATAAAAAGACACATTCTCAGACATTGCTTCCTATGTTGGACGAGATTGTCCGCATGACAGAGCTGGAACTGGAGACAGTGGATGCCATAGCGGTGGCGGCAGGTCCGGGTTCCTTTACGGGACTTCGTATCGGTTCCGCCACCGCCAAAGGATTGGGTCTTGCCCTGGACAAGCCGCTGGTAGCGGTTCCGACTTTGGAAGCGCTGGCATATAATCTTTATGGGACGGACAAGCTGATCTGCCCTTTGATGGATGCCAGAAGGAATCAAGTGTACACCGGGGTTTATGAATATGCGGGAGAATGCTTGAAAGTGCTGCATCCGCCCATGGCGGCAGACATTGCCAAAGTTGCGGATCTGCTGTGTGAGCTTGGACGGGATGTGATCTTTTTGGGAGACGGAGTCCCTGTATATAAGGAATATCTGCATGAATTGATGGCAGACGGGAAGCGAAACGCGGGTATTCAGGTTCTGTGGACTCCGGCTCATCTGAATAAGCAGCGGGCGGGCGCAGTGGGGGCCAGAGCGCTTTGGTATCTGCAAGAAGGAAAGACACAGACTGCCGCAGAGCATACGCCAGAGTACCTTCGCCTGTCCCAGGCAGAGAGAGAACGGGCAGAACAGGAAAAAAGATCATGATCCGCCGTATGCAGGTATCGGATTTGCCTGCCATTGCAAAGCTGGAAAAGAAATATTTCTCTGTTCCGTGGTCCGAACATTCCTTAAAACAAAGCCTCGGGAAGTCGGAATATCTATTCCTTGTCGCCTCCGAAGAGGGGGAGGCCGTTGGGTATGGAGGTATTCTGAAAGTGTTTGATGAGGGAAATATACTGAATATCGTGGTAGATGAAAGATTTCGCGGCGGCGGGATCGGCAGGGAGCTTGTCAGGGAATTGTTGGAAGAAGGTAAAAGGCAGGGGATGCGGGCGTTTACTTTGGAAGTGCGGGTCAGTAATGTACCTGCGATCCGGTTGTATGAAAGTCTGGGATTTGTAAGCGAGGGCATACGGAAACATTTTTATGAAAAGCCTGTGGAAGATGCTTTGATCATGTGGAAAAGAGAGCCATAAGCGGTGACAGTGATTCCCTATTTTCATTAAAATGAAGACCGATTATAATCTTCCATGTAGAGATCGAGATCACACGAGGAGGATAAAATATGCGTCAGTATATGGATTCGGATAAAAGGACACTGGAAAAAATCGTATGCAATCAATGCGGACAGGAATTGGAACTAAAAAATGGAATCGTGCAGGAAGGCGTATTTTCGGGGGATGCCCGTTGGGGATATTTTTCCGGATGGGACGGCGAGAGACATTCTTTTGATCTTTGTGAAAAATGCTATAGGCGTTTGATTAAAGGCTTTCTGCTTCCTGTTACGGTGGAGGAAGAGACAGAACTTCTGTAGGAGAGAATATGTTAGATATATGCTTGCTGGGAAGCGGCGGGATGATGCCGCTTCCTTATCGTTGGCTGACTTCCTTGATGGTTCGTTATAATGGTAGCAGTCTTTTGATCGACTGCGGGGAAGGCACACAGATTGCGATTCGGGAAAAGGGATGGAGCTTTAAGCCTGTGGATGTGATCTGCTTTACGCATTATCATGGCGATCACATCAGCGGCCTTCCGGGACTTTTGCTGACTATGGGAAATGCGGAGCGTACGGCGCCTTTGACCTTGATCGGACCTAAAGGACTGGAGAGGGTTGTGAATGCCCTGCGGGTCATCGCGCCTGAACTGCCGTTTCCAATTGTTTTTAAAGAAATTGATGGAGCAGAGGAAGAGTTTTGTTTGAACGGTTATCGACTGAAAGCCTTCAAAGTAAATCACAATGTATTGTGTTACGGTTATACGCTCGCATTAGATCGGGCAGGAAGATTTCATCCGGAAGAAGCGTTAAAACTGGGCATTCCCAAGATATACTGGAGTCGTCTGCAAAAAGGGGAGATTGTCACCGATAAAGATAGAATCTTTACGCCGGATATGGTTTTGGGCGGACAGCGTAAAGGGATTAAGTTGACTTACTGTACGGATACCAGGCCGACGCAATCCATCATAGATAATGCCATGCATTCTGATCTGTTCGTTTGCGAAGGAATGTACGGGGAAAAGGAAAAAGAGGCCAAAGCAAGAGAACATAAGCATATGACTTTTTATGAGGCGGCAAAGCTGGCAAAAGCGGCAAAAGTCAAGGAGCTGTGGCTGACCCATTACAGCCCTTCCCTGAACCACCCTGAAGAATATATGGAAGAAGTACGAAAAATCTTTCCGGCGGCAAAGGCAGGAAAGGACCGCAAATCTGTCGAACTGTATTTTGATAAGGATGAATAATGATGGAAGAAAAAAAGCATATTTTAATTCTGGCAATCGAGAGTTCCTGTGATGAGACGGCAGCGGCAGTAGTAAAAGACGGCAGGGAAGTGCTGTCTAATGTCATATCCTCCCAGATTCCTCTGCACACTTTATATGGAGGGGTAGTGCCTGAGATCGCTTCCAGAAAACATATCGAAAAGATTAATTATGTTATTCAGGAAGCGCTTGATAACGCGGGGGTAGGACTGAAAGATTTAGATGCCGTCGGCGTTACTTATGGTCCTGGCTTGGTGGGAGCGCTGCTGGTGGGCGTCGCGGAAGCCAAAGCTATCAGCTATGCGGCGAATTTGCCGTTGGTGGGCGTTCATCATATTGAAGGGCATATTTGCGCCAATTATATAGAAAATAACGAGCTGGAACCGCCGTTTATCTGTCTGGTGGTGTCCGGCGGGCATACCCATTTGGTAGTGGTGCGTGATTATGGAACATACGAGATTATCGGTCGTACACGGGACGATGCGGTAGGGGAAGCTTTTGACAAAGTGGCTCGCGCCATAGGGCTTGGCTATCCGGGCGGGCCGAAGATTGATAAGTTGTCTATGGAAGGTGACCCGGACGCGATT
Organism: uncultured Lachnospiraceae bacterium; assembly: GCA_910587495.1. Classification (GTDB taxonomy): domain Bacteria; phylum Bacillota; class Clostridia; order Lachnospirales; family Lachnospiraceae; genus Hominiventricola. The sequence continues at coordinate 3,719 of CAJUMT010000231.1, forward strand.
CATTTCCCCCGGGCCAAGGTGACGGATGCTCCCTACGATTTTAGTTTCAGCGGTGTAAAATCCGCCGTTTTAAATTACCTGAACGGATGCAGGATGAAGGGGGAGTCCGTGAAAGAGGCAGATGTAGCGGCCTCTTTTCAAAAAGCAGTTTGTGATGTGCTGGTATCTCATGCGATGCAGGCGGTGCAAAATTACAAAATACCTAAACTGGCGATGGCGGGAGGAGTGGCTTCCAATTCTGCACTTCGAAGAAGTATGAACGCTGCCTGCAGGCGGGAGGGTATTCCTTTGTATTGTCCTTCTCCGATTCTTTGCACAGATAATGCGGCGATGATCGGGACGGCGGCTTACTATGAGTATATCAATGGAACGCGGCATGGCCTGGATCTGAATGCTGTGCCAAATTTAAGACTGGGAGAAAGATAGATGAAGGAAAGTAAAAAGGTGTCCTGTGTGGCGGTGGTGCTGGCAGGAGGCCGCGGGAAGCGGATGGGAACAGCGGTGGCGAAGCAATATCTTCTTATAGAAGATAAACCAGTGTTGTATTATTCCCTGAAGGTTTTTGAGGATTCGGATCTATTTGACCAGGTGATCCTTGTGGCGGGGAAAGGGATGATCCCCTACTGCCGCAGGGAAGTAGTGGAGAAATATCACTTTAAAAAGATAAGGGCGATTGTGGAAGGCGGCAAAGAGCGTTACCATTCCGTATGGGAAGCTTTAAAGCTTTTGGAACAGGAAAAAGAACAGTATGTATTTATCCATGATGGTGTACGTCCCTTTATTGATGAGGATATCCTCTCTCGTGCTTATAGGGAAGTTACAGAAAGCGGCGCCTGCGTTGTGGGTATGCCGGTAAAAGATACGATTAAGATTGCTGATGAACAAGGGTATATTCGGACAACTCCAAAACGAAGCCTTGTATGGCAGATACAGACGCCGCAGGTATTTGCGTCGAAATTGATTATTCCCGCATATAAAGAAGTGATCGAAAAAGAGCAGGAATTGTTGGAACAAGGCGTACGGATTACCGATGATGCTATGGTAGTGGAGAATGTTTGCGGACATCCGGTAAAGCTGGTGGAGGGTTCTTATTATAATATTAAGATCACTACACCTGAGGATTTAAAGGTCGCCGAAATTTTTTGTAAAAAAATTGGAAAAAGTAGTTGACAAATGTGATGTACGCTGATATAATGTCACATGTCGCTTATGGAGAGATATCGAAGTGGTCATAACGAGGCGGTCTTGAAA
>CAJUMT010000232.1 GCA_910587495.1 uncultured Lachnospiraceae bacterium
GGCACGTTTCACGACCTCCCTCTCACTCCGATTCGCTTTCTATAATCTCCACATCCTGCACCATCACCGGCACGCCCGCCTTCTGGCACAGCTGCACCACCGAGCTTCCATCCCCATAATACCCGTCGCACAGCGCGATTGCCCGGTCCAGGTCGGGCGTATCATCATAGATGCCCCAGCCTTCTCTCTGATATTGATCCAGGATCTCTTTATACTCATCCCAAAGCTCCGGACGCATGCTTTGCACGGTACTCTGGATCAGGGGGTGCGGTCTCCACAGAAGCGTCACTTCCTCCTGGTTTTCTTTAAAGATCCGGAATACGTCCCGCATCTTTGTCAGCATTTTCTCCCCGTTTTGCAGAAGCGCGGACGCGCTGGTGTTGTAGAAGATGATCTTTTTAAAGCTCCCGTCCTCTTTTTCGATGACCCGCAGCCATTCTTTTGGAACCGTTATGTCCTCTTTCCTGGTATTGACCGCCTTATCGAACTTCGGGGAGCCCAGCCCCAGGATCTTTTTCTCCCAGTACCTCCGGTCCATGCCCTGCATCCTTGCGTCTTTTGCGTACGCTGTCATGACGTTCACATAGACTTTCCGCATAGCTTCCGACTGCACGATCACTTTATCCGCGTAAATCACGCCCGGAACTGTGCAGAAATGCTGTATGCCCTCCACCGCCTTTTCGTCATCGGGATCGATCTCTCCGAGTACAAAATACGGGATGTAGATCAGCTGCTCCGTAAATTGTTTCAGGTTCTTCGCGTAAAAATACGGATGGACGCTGGTCACATAGTTATATTCATCATAAGGATTGTGGATAAATATCATATCCGGCTGTCTTTTTTCAAAATTGTAGTCCTCGTACCGCGTGATTGGTACATTCGTCGGATAGAGATCCCCCTCATAATGCATTTCCTTAAAACTTCCGTCCGGGTTCTTGTCAAAATAGGGAATGGGAACCACATAAGCATCGCAGTCCGGATCTTCGTCGGCGGCCCGCCAGACGCTTTCCAGTGAATCCCACATGGACGCTTTATATGGAAGGAACACTGCTTCCGTCCGCACGGAAATGTCGTTTTGGATGCTGTTTTTTATCTGTATCAAAAAATTTTTCAAAGCATTGTATTCTTCTCTTTCATTGACCGGCTCGTTTAGCCGGATTTTTTCATAGAACTGATAGAGTCCTTCGCAGTAATCTTCCAGAAACTTCACGGTGGGAAAGCCTTCCCCCTCCTGTTCCTCAATGGAGGTGCCCAGCTCCACAGCCGCGCTCTGACATTGCTCCAGCAGATCCAAAGCCAGCGCCTGATTTCTATGTTTCAAAGCCTTTTCAATCTCTCTATGCGCCTGCTTAAGAAGCTCTGCCAAACGCTCCGCCTGCTTTTTCTGTGCTTTTCTCATGCCTGCTTGATCCTCGTTGTTCCATTTTTTTAATAAGGCATATTTCGTCACCCGTTACAGGTGATGCCGACAGTCTCTATCGATCCTGCCTGCTTCGCTCCCGGTACTTCTCCCTTGGGGGAGTTCCCATAGGTCCTGGCATACCAAATACCTGGCTCCCGCAGGAACCAGCTTCTAATGCCGTGCTTGTTTTTTTCTATCAAAAGAATTTTCCCATGTTCCTATTTCCGTCTCCGGTTTCGGTCAAACGCATCCTTTGGCACGTTCATCCACAGGATCTTTCATAATGAACTGCTTTCTTTTTCTTCCTTAAGTCCCCGTCCTCGTTTCAGGACGTTTCTGGCGGCGTTCTGCCTTTCCGAAAGCTTCAGCCCGCAGGATGGACAACGGAACAGATCATCTTTTTTCGCCCCGTCCGCTCCGCAATTGCTGCACTGGGTACTGATTCCTTTGGCAAATACCTCTGCCAGTTCGATGGAGCGTTCCCGGCATTTCTGCGTCAGCCTACTTTTTACAAAGCCTTTCTGCCACATACTGACGGTGGCATTTACCCTCCGGTTGACCCCGGCCTTTGACTTTGGCGGCAGCTTCGGATAATAGACCGTCCCCGGCTTCTCCGTTTCCAGCATCCGGTTGATTTTCCCGTTCACATAATCATGCAGCGCTTTTTCCAGCCTCGCCTTTCCCGCATTGTATTTCTTCATGCCGGGATTGTTTCTGGCGTTTCTTCGATGGCGTGGCAGTCGCTCCCGCACATAGTCGGTAAGCGCCGACTGGTACTCCAGGTATTTCTCACCATACGTCCTGCCCTGGTCTGTCACAAACATACATTTAAGCCCGACCGCCAGCCCGATCTCCCCGTCATATCCTGCCGGGTGCTTCTGCTTTACCTCGACGGGTACGTTGATCGTGATCTTCCCTTCTGCAGGATAAAGGCGGATATAGATCTGCCTGGTATAGCGGTTGTTGTCCGTCAGCGGGATAAACAGCCTTTTGCGTCTTTCCTTCGTGGCAAGGTAGATACCATGATCTGCGTATCGATAGCTTTTGAGAGACGCCGGAAATCCGTCCGCCGTATCGGTATGGGACCGGTTCAGGTGCCGACGCACCTGCCTGCGCAGATACTGGTTCAGTCTGTGGGTGTCCACGCCCTCACAGACATTCTTATAGCTCTCCTTCCAGTTATCCGGCAGTTTTAGCTCTCCCCCAGCCAGGATCGCTTCAAAACACTGACTCTGCTTCATAACAAACCGCAGGTAATGTCTGTCCTTTTGCGTCAGGTTCTCGTTGCTGCGGATGTTCTTCTCGATCCGGCTCTTTGTACGCGCCCACTGGCCTTTGATATCCCCCAGAGCGTCAAATACAGATAAATAGAAATATACCGACGGAAGACCTAACTTTTCCCGCAGACCGCTTTTCGTCATCTCATTCTGCACGGTGTAGCCCGGATGAATCTTCGGAATACTGCGAATTCCGCCGTATCGGTCATAAACATAATTTCTGACCTCCTGGCAGTCCCTGGCAATTTCCTGCATCCGTTCCATGTCCGCAGCAGAAATCGGAACTTGGTTGTATTGGTAAACGGTCTTATATATAGTATCTTTATGCCCTTTCATGCCGGATCCGCCCTGCCGGATAAGCTCGGCGTTACCATCGGCTGGATCTTAGTATGCCTGGGCAGTATCCGCATTTCTTTCGCAGACTGGCTTAGTCTGCGAAAATCTTTACAAAGCCGTTTAAACACACATTTCTCAGGTTATCTGACCACGAATCTGACCATAAAAATCCAGGAGCCGATCCATCTGCTTTCTCCTGGAATCCATTGTCGGATGTACATAACGGTTCAGGGTGATCTTTACATCAAAATGTCCGAGGATCATGCTTAAGGTTTTTACATCCATACCGCTTTCCACACAGTTTGTGGCAAACGTATGGCGCAGAATGTGAAAATTTCTGTCGTCCACACCCGCTTCCTTCAAAATCTTTTTCAGTCGGTACTGCATCGTCCTTGGCTCAAGGGGCTTATTTCCGCCAAACACATAATCTCCATCCTCCCTGCGCATCTTCAGCAGCTTTATCATTTCATCCGTAAGGGGAATTGTTCTTTTAGAACTCTCACTTTTAGGAGCCGTTTCCATAAGGACAGTTTTCGTTATATACCCTTCTGCCATAATTCGCTGCACGGTTCTGTTCACTGTCACTGTCCTGTCTCCAAAATCAAAATCCGCCCACTTTAAAGAACACAATTCTCCCAGGCGCATTCCCGTATACATGCAGAACAATACCGCAATTTTGTATTTATCCAAATCGTTATAAATGCATGCAAGGAGCCGGGACTGTTCGGTTTTTGAAAATGTCTCCACCGATCTTTTTCCCGGCCTCGCAGTTGACAGATTCAATGCAGGAACGCAGAACGAATATTTCCTGTCGGCAAACTTAAGAATCTGCCTGGCTACGCTGCTGACACTTTTTTGTATGCTGTCTGAAAGTCTTTTTTGGGATATATGGGCAGAAAGCTTTTCCTGAATCTGCCGGCCCGGCATACCGGAAAGCGGAATGGAACCCAGCGTTCCTTCCATATGTATCCTGTAAATATTCCCGTATTTTACATAGGTAGAATATTTGCGTTTGTCTGATATTTCTTCCAGCCACTCTGCAGCTGCCTGGGAAAACAGAATCTGCATACAGGATGTACTCCCCTTATCCGCCGACTGTTCCATCGCGTGGTCCGGATTTTTTTCCGCCATCCGAACAACGTCGGCGCGCTTTTTCTTTGCTTCTTCATAAGTGCTTCCATATACGGATCGATAGATTTTCCTTCCTTTATCCGCGTCCAGCATCTGGTAACGGGCTTCCCATCTTCCGTCATTCCTTTTCCTGATATTTTCTCCATGCCTTGCCATCACTTGTTCCTCCTTTGTCTGACCGGTGTAATTCTGCCCGGAGATTTTGACCATGAAAATGACCATGAGAATCCTGTTTTCACCCGGGCAGACGCAGATTATTCACGATAACTGTTAGGCTATCCGCCCAATATTTGCCTTTTACGAAAAAAATATTGCAAATTTCCGTTAAGTTATGTTAGAATAACGCCGATATACTCTATGAAACAGAAAGGATACCTGTTTTTCTTTTCGCAGACTAAGCCAGTCTACGAAAAATTGCAAGGGTTCTACTATATGGAGTTATTAAAAAAACCAGACAGTCCGTGATGGATCATGTCTGGTTTTTTCTTTTATTCTCCACATCCCATAGCCGGAACACCGGTTGCTTTTATAAAAAACTGCTTGAAACAAAAAACGCCCCTATATATAATATAGGAAAGAAAGGGGGACATATAATTGAAATCCGTCGTAAAACTGCCTATTGGCATCGAAAATTTTGAAATGATCCGTACAGAAGGATTCTACTATGTAGATAAAACAGAGATGATTACAGAACTTTTAAATAACTGGAGCATGGTAAACCTCTTTACACGCCCCAGACGGTTTGGCAAGTCCCTGAACATGAGCATGCTCAAATATTTCTTCTCCTATGGCTGTGACG
>CAJUMT010000233.1 GCA_910587495.1 uncultured Lachnospiraceae bacterium
CGATCCCGTATGTTGTTCTCAGGTCATATTCTCTGATATAAAATTCATCAGGTTTTCCCGGATTATAATAAACCAGGACAGTTTCTCCTGTTTTAAAGGGTCTGTAATTAAAACTGACATTCGTTTCACCGATAAGTACCTGATTTCCTACCTGATATTCCACGATTGGGCTGTATTTATGTTCGCTGCTGTAGGAAGCGTCGTTATAGTCGATAATTCTGCCTTCTGCCGCAACACTGTATGTTGTCTCCTTTATATATGCCGAGTAGATCATGCCGGCACCCATAGCGCCAAAGCCTAATGCAAAGACTATTAAAAACAGGGTTAAAAAATATTTCCGAAACATAAGCAGTCCCCCTGATCTCATACTTTTATTTTATCATAAAATTCCGGAAAGGTCATTCCCCTCTCCGCAATATATGTATAAATTTCCAAAATCTGGTCATATTTATAAAAAAACAATCAGGAGAATTTTATGAAACGCATCCCGCAGCATATCGGTATTATCCCCGACGGCAACCGCCGCTGGGCCAGGAAACATGGATTGAAAAAAGAAGAAGGCTATGCCTATGGGCTGGAACCAGGCCTGAAACTGCTCCATGCCGCACAAAAATACGGAATCCGGGAGCTGACCTACTATGGATTTACAGTTGACAACTGCAAACGTCCAAAGGAGCAGGTTGCTGCCTTTTCAGATGCCTGTGTTTCGGCTGTTAAGATGATAGAACAAGAAAATGTAGAACTGTATGTGATTGGAAATACAAACTCTCCTTGTTTTCCCGCCGGACTGCTTCCGTATACAAACCGCAAACGGCAGCAGTCCGGCGACAAGGAGACATTAAAAATCAATTTTCTCGTAAATTATGGATGGGAATGGGACATGAGAAGCGGCTGGGGTTCCAGCCAGATTCCAAGGATTGATCTGGTCATCCGCTGGGGCGGCATGTGCCGGCTGTCCGGTTTCCTGCCAATACAGACCGTCTATGCAGACATTTATATTGTAAAAGAACTGTGGCCAGATTTTCAGGAAACACAGTTCACAGATGCACTGCAATGGTATCAGGAACAGGACGTCACCCTGGGCGGCTAATGCTCTCCTCATGTTTACAACCAATATCAGCCCTTTTCAGCACCCTCTCCCATCATTTCTCTAAGCTTTCTGAAGGCTTCACTGATGCCTCCAACCTCATTGATAATTCCTTCTTCCACCGCTTGCTGTCCCACCAGGACGCTTCCCACATCCTTAGTCAGCTCTCCGGTTTCCAGCATCAGCCTCATCAGTCTTTCTTTGTGAATCCGGCTGTGTTCTACAATAAAACTGCTGATCCTGTCCTGGATCTTCTGAAAATAATCAAAGGTCTGCGCCACACCGATGATCAGCCCGGTCATTCGTACCGGGTGGATCATCATGGTTCCGGTAGGAACGATAAAGGAATAATCCGTCGATACTGCCAGCGGCACGCCGATGGAATGACTTCCCCCTAACACCAGGGATACGGTAGGCTTACTTATTGAAGCAATCATCTCCGCGATGGCAAGTCCGCTCTCCACATCTCCGCCCACCGTATTGATCATGACCAGCAAACCGTGCAGATCCGGATTTTCTTCCACCGCTGCCAACATGGGGATCACATGTTCATATTTGGTCGTCTTACTGTTCGCCGCCAGACATTCATGTCCTTCTACTTCACCTATGATCGTCAAAAGTTGAATGTGTGATATCTCTTTATTCTGCAGCTCTTCCGGCTGCCCATATTTTTCCAGCGTGTCCTGGTTTTCTGCCATAAAAATACCCGCCTTTCTGCCATAAGTTGTTGTTAGTATGACAAAAAGACGGGATTTTATACTTTTTTCTATACCTGTTTAAGTGCCTGTGCAAGATCTTCTATAATATCCAGGGGATGCTCAATCCCTACGGACAGACGGATCATGCCCGGCGTTATGCCGGCCTCCTTTAATTGCTCGTCATTCATCTGCCTGTGGGTATGGCTGGCCGGATGGAGCACACAGGTGCGGGCGTCTGCCACATGGGTCACAATCGCACACAGTTTCAGACTGTCCATAAAGCGAACTGCGTCTTCTTTTGTCCCTTTTAATCCAAAGGAAAGAACGCCGCAGGTTCCGGCGGGCATATATTTTTGCGCCAGTTCATAATACCGGTCTCCTTTTAACATGGCACAGTTGACAAATTCCACTTTTTCATGGTTCTTTAAAAACTCTGCCACCTTTCTGGCGTTGCTGCAATGCTTCTCCATCCGAAGCGGAAGGGTCTCAAGACCGATATTCAAAAGGAATGCGTTCATGGGAGAAGGAATACTTCCCAGATCCCGCATAAGCTGCGCCGTCGCTTTGGTAATAAAGGCTTTTTTACCAAACTGTTTCGTATAGACCACGCCGTGGTATGTCTCATCAGGCGTCGTAAGACCCGGGTATTTATCACTATAGGCTTCCCAGTCAAAGTTTCCGCTGTCCACAATACAGCCTCCCACCGCCATAGCGTGGCCGTCCATATATTTGGTCGTGGAATGGGTCACGATATCCGCGCCGAAGTCAAAGGGACGGCAGTTCACCGGAGTAGCAAAGGTATTGTCCACGATCAGCGGAACACCGTGCTTATGGGCAAGCGCGGCAAATTTCTCAATATCCAGCACAGTCAGCGCCGGGTTAGCGATGGTCTCTCCTATCACGGCCTTTGTATTATCTTTAAACGCCCGGTCAATCTCTTCTGCGGGGGCATTCGGATCTACAAAGGTGCAGTCGATACCTAATTTTTTAATAGTAGCGGCATAGAGATTAAAGGTTCCACCGTAGACTTTGGCCGAACAGACGATATGGTCTCCTGCCTGGCATAAATTGGCGATGGTGTAAAAATTCGCCGCCTGTCCCGAGGAAGTCAGCATGGCTGCCACGCCGCCTTCTAACTCGGCGATCTTTTCCGCCACCGCATCGTTTGTGGGATTCTGCAGACGCGTATAAAAATATCCTTCGTCTTCTAAAGCAAAAAGCCGCCCCATTTCGTCGGTAGTATCATATTTAAAGGTAGTACTCTGATAGATGGGAAGAACCCGCGGTTCTCCCTTTTTCGGTTTCCATCCCGCCTGCACGCAGATAGTATCCGGTCTGAATGTTTTTTCCATACTTCCTCCTGTTGTATTTGTCTGTTTTTATTGGTACATATATTTTTCTTCCAGTCCCCGCACCATCTCCTGATAAAGTTCACGGCAGGATTCATAGTCCTGCTTTTGAATCTTATGGATACAGGGCGCAAGGTATTCGCTGTAGATCTTCTCATAGATCTCATCCCGGTCCGGCAGCCTGTCCATCCGTTTTACAAGCGTGGGGGCAATATTATAATATTCCTCCACGAGCGCATGCCCTTCCTCTGTCGTCTCCAGATAACAGTCCCTGTAATCTTTCAGAATCTGAAGCTCCGGACAGTCGCTTCCTTTACCCAGGCTCTTTAAGACGGCTGTGGTAATGTAGCAAAGTTTCCTTCTGAATCCGCCGTTGATCTCTTCAAAACTGGCTTTTCCGATAGAAGCGTCAAAAGCCGTATTCCACGCCTGAACCAGACGATCGGATAAAGGATCGCCCACGGCAGCCGGGTATTTCAGCAAAGCAGGAATCAGATATACACTGACCAGGAAATTAAGATCCAGCTGCCGCCGGTTCTTCTGCACTTTTCCCTGGGTACTGTCTATATCTAAACGGGCGGTTCTGACCACATGACTGCTTAGTTCATCCAGCCAGCTTTCGGAATTATCATCTGTCTGATAGACATATTCTATAGCTTCCAGCATATTCCTTACGGAAGTATAGAAGTCGTCCATCAATCCCTCATAGGCATCTTTTTTAAAACCGTCCATCGGATTGGAACATTCTTTTATGACCCGTTCCATCCCTGTCATTGCCAGATTTTTATATCCCTCATACAGACCTGCATCCGCTTTCATGGAAGGCCCAAGCGCCTCTTTTACAAGGATTTCCTTTCCGCAATACATACAGATAATCTTCTCCCTGTCATCAGGCACCTGTATCTTCTCATGGCATCTGGGGCATACACCCTCTGTAAATGTTTTCAGCATTTTTTATTCATCCCAGTTGTGGTAAACCGCCTGCACGTCATCGTCGTCGTCCAGAAGATCCAGCGTACGGTTCAAAGATTTAATATTCTCCTCGCTTAAAGACACATAATTTTGAGGAAGCATGGTCACCTCCGCCTGCGCCATGGCAATTCCTTCTTTCTCCAGCGCTTCCCGTACGACGGAAAAGTCGTCCGGCGCAGTAAGTACTTCAAAGCTGTCCTCTTCTTCGGAAAAGTCTTCCGCTCCCGCGTCTAAGGCCAGCATCATCAGATCATCGGCTTCCATCTTGCATTCTTCCCGGTCGATAATGATCTGCCCTTTCTGGTCAAACATATAGGACACACAGCCGGTGGTTCCCATACTGCCGTTTCCTTTAGTGAACGCGTTGCGCACGTTGGAGGCGGTTCGGTTCTTATTGTCCGTCAGTGCTTCCACGATGATCGCGATACCGCCCGGGCCGTATCCTTCATATGTAACATGCTCATAGTTAACGGCATTCGCGTCTCCCGCCGCCCGTTTGATACCTCTGTCAATGGTATCATTGGGCATATTATTGGCCTTTGCTTTGGCAATTACATCGCGCAGACGGCTGTTATTGTTTGGGTCCGGACCGCCCTCTTTGACGGCTACCGCAATCTCACGACCGATAATGGTAAAGATTTTTCCTTTAGCCGCGTCGTTTTTCTCTTTTTTATGCTTAATGTTTGCAAATTTTGAATGTCCTGACATATACTGCTGCTCCTTTTCTCTCTTTTGTTTCCTGATTATTGATTGTATCATGCAAAAACCGGGTTGGCAAGCCTATGTATCCAATTCCAGGCTGATTTTCAATGCGGAATCTATTTT
>CAJUMT010000234.1 GCA_910587495.1 uncultured Lachnospiraceae bacterium
ACTACAATGCAGGTTGGAATGGAAGTATTATAAAACATATTGGAAGGAAGCCCGATGACTGCGTATATGGAACCGTTTTCGAGAAGCGTCTGTCTGATGGTTCCCTCTGCGGCGCCTCTGAATAAAACACCGTGCGGAAGGACAATCGCCATTGTACCCGTCTGCTTTAAATGATAGAAACCGTGCAGCAAAAAGGCATAATCTGCTTTTGACCTGGGGGCAAGTTTCCCGCCGTAATCCATAAATCTTTCATCCTGCTTAAATCCTTCCGCGGCAGACCATTTAGCAGAATACGGCGGATTCATCGTTACGACGTCAAACTCCGTCTCTTCGTCTGTGGGCCAGTCCGCATCAAGCGTATCTCCATTGCGCAGGTGCTGGTTTTCGGGCAAGACTCCGTGCAGGAACATGTTCATACGCGCCAGGTTATAAGTTGACGGCATCAGCTCCTGGCCATAGTATTTAATGTAGTCAGGCTCTTTTGAATAATTCCTGCAGCCAAGCATCAAAGAAGCAGATCCCATACATGGGTCATAGACCTGCAACCCCTTTTTCTCTTCCTGTCCGGATATGGCAATCCGGCAAAGAATCTGCGCCGGCCCATGGGGTGTATAAAATTCTCCGGCTTTTTTGCCTGTTTCTGATGCAAATTGGCCGATCATATACTCATACGCATTACCGAGGACGTCCCCCTCCGTATGGATAATGTCCACGCCATCCAATACCCTGATGACTTCCGCAATTGTCGCGCTCTGCTTCTGGTCTCCGGTACCAAGCCGGTTTGAATATAAATCCACATCGGCAAACAGGCCATTGAATAACTCGTCCGATTCCTCTATTCGGTTAAAAGCCGCCTGCAGCTTCTCTCTGTTAAATGAATTATTTTTTACCATATTTAATATGCTTATATAAGTCATGTTGGGATCAAGCGTATAATGTTTGGACTTCTTTAGCTCCGCCAATAAATCTTCAGCATCATCCGAATCCATTGCTTCTTCATACACACGCTGCGCTTCTTCAAGGCTATTTGGGCTTTCATCTTCCAGGATATCATACACCTTTGCCAAATAGGAATCCGATAAATATTTATAGAAAATCAATCCTAAAAGATACGTCTTGTACTCATTTGCGTCCATTTTTCCTCTAAGTACATCCGCGCCATTCCACAACACCTGCAATAAATCTTTCCCTTCAGCCATACTTAATTTTCCTCCATCCTGCGTATGAACGCCATCTTTACTTATCTCTATAATGAGAACCACATTGAACAATCTTTATCACATTATCTTCTATACGATAAACAATACAGTTTGCATCATCTATTCGCCAACTCCAGTAGGGTGCCAAATCGCCACTTAGCTTAATCATCAAAGTCCACCTCATGCACCGTCCCACCTGTAGCTTCCATTTGTGCTACAGATTCCTTAAGCCTGGCCATATTTTCCTGCGAATAAAACGGATCAACAGATACTTCAAACGGTATCCTTTTCTCTCTTCCCAGTTTTTTGAGATAAATATTTATAGCCGTAGATAAAGACATTCCAATGTCAGCACAAGCTTGCTCTGCCTTTTTCTTTACATCATCCTCTATGCGCAAACTAATTTGAGCCATAACGTCACCTCTTTCTTTATAATGACATTAGCATACCCTATATCGCAGCATTTGTAAAGCATTTTACTATACATACTGGACAGTAAAAGTTTTATAAAAAAAGAATAACCCTTTCATGGCAATTTGTGGTATCTTTAAGTTACCAATACTTAAGAAAGACACAAACCACCGGAAAGAGTTATCCTGTGAAAGGCTGCATTTCGCTGGTTTGCAATTCTTACCATTGGTTTGATGCTCCATTCCTCTAAACTCGGTGTCACTTCCGTGATCCGTGATCTGGCCCTGATTCATTTCTTCCGTGCCTCCTCCTAGTCTCTGGACAAGATACGGCAATGCTGGTTTCAGACAGTTCTCCGGTTCTTCCCTTTGTATCAGGAAGACTGTTTCCATGTCCTCGTCGGGGACGGTGTGAAGCAGTCCAAAGAAGGGAAACGCATGCCCAGAGTGAAAAAGCTCTGCCAGGAATCTGAAAACTCTGCAAAGCCTCAGTTTATTCACGGCCATATGTTCGGCGGGCTGGCAGTTCTGGCCGGAAAAAAGCCATCCACCTGAAAGACTTGTTCGAGTCCCATAAAGAACAATTCAAGGAAACAAAGATGTTGCTTTACGGAAAAAAAGAGAACATGCGTTATTACAGTATTGATCTCCTGTGGGGACAGGGACTGTATCAGAAACCAAGGCACATGCCGCGGCTGGATTATTACCAGAAAAAAACAGAGCCGTCACCCCTGACGCAGGTGGGAAGCAACCATGCACACAGAAAAATCATGCAGGCAGTACGGGCAATAGAGATGCACATGGCCCTGTCCTGCATTGCAATGGGAACCATCCAGTGTCTGTCGCTCCGAATAGAAGGGAAGCTTTGCTCAGAACAGATTCGTTATCAGCGCACCCCGTCAAAAGGGAAGGTATCGGAAGGCGCCATGATGCAGTATCTGCGAAAACATATTTTTCGATTTATGGGGCAAAACCCGGAATTGCGCATAACACGATTAATTCAGGAAGTGCAGGAACAGTCAGGAATCTATGAGGATTCGCTGGCTTCTTAAAGATGTAAACTTTTTACTCACAAGTTACTTAAAAGTAATAAAATATTCACACATTTTCATTGCTATTTTTCTGCCATATGAGTATAATAATACTAAAAGTATGAAGGAAGTGAGCATATGGCAACAGAAAGTATTTTTCACAATATTGTTATCGATGACACAAAAAAAGCGGAAGCATTCATCACTGCTCTTGAACGGGCTGCAGAAACAGCGGGAAATTATCCTCTCCGCCATGTTGAATCTGAAGATATAAAGGGCGAGGATATTAAAAAACTGTTAGGAGCTTTAGCAAAATGACGCAGCACATAAAGCAAATAAATATATTAGACATGATGAAGATATATGGAGAGGATTCATGTAAAGCAGTCCTCTCCACATTTATGTGTCCGCTTAATCTTGATGTAGAAGATTTTATTCAGAATAAGGCGATTGAATTTGCTAGGCAGCGGATTGCCATCACATTCCTTGTTTTCAAAGAAAATGAAAACGATGCTGCCTTGGTCGGGTATTACACCCTTGCTAACAAATTTGTATCCGTAGCAGGCACACTTCTGAGTAAAACCTTGCAGAAAAAAATCGCAAAGTTTTCACAATATGATAATTCTTTAAAGCGTTTTATGGTATCCATGCCATTGATCGCACAGCTTGGCAGGAACTTCAATCCAAACCTTCCGCTTGACATTTCCGGGTCCGAGCTGCTTTCTATAGCTCTGCAGCGTGTATTAGATGTGGAATATCTGATTGGCGGGAAAACCGTATACATAGAGTGCAATAACCAGCCAAAACTTTTTGATTTCTATTCTGCTGCCGGATTTCTTGCTTTTGATAAACGGGGCAAGCAGGGAAGCGCCGATGAAAATGATATGCTGGTACAGATGTTAAAATACTTCAACCATTAAAAATGCAGCAAACATGAGATAATCCTTTCCCCTGTTTGCTGCAAAATCAATGCCTGCAAATTTCTCATCCGATATCCGTTTTAACTTCCCAGGCTATACCCCTTTCATCGTAAGCGCAATCCGTTTCTTCCCTTCGTCCACGCTCAGCACTTTCACATCCACCACATCGCCGACTTTCACCACTTCCAGCGGATGCTTGATATACCGGTCGCACATCTGGGAAATATGGACAAGGCCGTCCTGGTGGACGCCGATATCCACGAATGCGCCGAAATCTATGATATTGCGGACAGTCCCTTTGAGTACCATGCCCGGCGTCAGGTCTTTGATATCCAGCACGTCGCTTCTAAGTACCGGACGGGGCATTTCGTCTCTGGGGTCTCTGGCCGGCTTTTCCAGCTCTTGTATCATATCTTTTAAAGTCAGTTCCCCGACCCCCAGCTCTTCCGACAGCTTTTTTAACTGACCGGCTTTTTTCCCGATTCCTTTCAGGCCGCCTTTTATATCCTCTGGGGCATATCCCAGTCGTTCCAAAAGCTTCAAAGCCGCATCGTAACTTTCCGGATGCACACTTGTAGCGTCCAGAGGATTTGTGCCGCCTGTGATGCGCAGGAACCCGGCGCACTGTTCATAAGCTTTCGGGCCTAATTTAGGCACTTTCAGAAGCTGCCTGCGGTTTTGGAATCTTCCGTTGGCCTCCCGGTAGGCTACAATATTTTTCGCCAGCGTCTTTGTGATACCGGAAATATAGGAGAGCAGAGAGGCGGATGCGGTGTTTAAATCCACGCCGACCTTGTTCACCGAATCTTCGACCACACCGCCTAATGCCTCGCTTAAGCGTTTCTGGTTCATATCATGCTGATACTGCCCTACGCCGATGGCTTTAGGATCAATCTTCACCAGTTCCGCCAGCGGATCCTGAAGCCTTCTGGCAATGGATGCCGCGCTTCTTTGACCCACGTCAAACTCTGGAAACTCTTCCGTCGCCAGCTTACTGGCGGAATATACGGATGCGCCCGCTTCACTTACGATTACATACTGCACTTTCTGAGGGATCTCTTTAAACAATTCCACGATGACCTGCTCAGACTCTCTGGAAGCGGTTCCGTTTCCAAGGGAAATCAGCGTGATATTGTAGGTTTCAATCAGTTTTTTCAGAGTGGCTTTTGCCTCTTTTATTTTATTCTGGGGCGCGGTGGGATAAATCACCACCGTATCCAGCACTTTTCCAGTAGGGTCTACCACCGCCAGCTTGCATCCTGTGCGAAATGCCGGGTCCCATCCCAAAACGGTCTGTCCGGCGATGGGCGGCTGCATCAAAAGCTGCTCTAAGTTTTTTCCAAATACACGGATCGCA
>CAJUMT010000235.1 GCA_910587495.1 uncultured Lachnospiraceae bacterium
GGCGGCTGTGAACCCCAGCTTATAGCCCACGCCAGAGGAAACATGAACCTTGGCAGCGACAGGGATTTCCTGATCCGGGTGATATCACAGTGTCTGCCCTATATCGGTTATCCCCGCAGCCTGAATGCGGTCAATTGTGTCAATAAGGCTGCGGAATCATAAAAAAAGACGCACAAAGCGGAGGCAGTATGAAGACAAAGGCAAAAGTAAAGTGGACGCTGGACGTCCTGATGACGGCGGTGCTGTTTTTCCTGATGGGCTATCAGTTCTGGGGCGAGACCGCTCATGAGTGGATTGGGGCAGGGATGCTTGTGTTGTTTGTTGTCCATCAGGTCCTTAACCGGAGCTGGTATAAAAATCTGTTCCGGGGAAGGTATACCCCCATCCGTACCCTGCAATGCCTCGTGAACATCTTGACGCTTGCAGCAATGCTGGCGCTGATGTACAGCGGGATCACCATGTCCCGGCATGTGTTTGCGTTTCTGCCCATACGGGGCGGGCTGATGCTGGCAAGACGGCTGCATATCTTGGGTTCTTATTGGGGTTATCTGTTGATGAGCCTGCATCTTGGCCTGCACTGGGGGATGGTCTGCAGGCTGGCGGTAAAAAAGAAGATACCCAAACGTAAATATCAGGCGGCAGGTCTGATCATAAGCCTGCTGATTGCAGTTTACGGAGTCCGGGTTTTTATCAGAAGAAATTTTCTGACGTATCTTTTTCTGCGCAGTGAATTTGTCTTTTTGGATTATGAGGAACCAAAGCTGTTGTTTTTTCTGGATTACTTTGCATTGATGGGACTTTGCATTTTTGTCGCGCATTATGGCGCAAAACTGGCCAGGAAGACATGCCGCTGCAGTTTGACAAAGTCCGCACGGGGACATTGAAGATGGAGCCGAAAGAACTGGTATCCGATGCCGCCCTAAAGTTTCTGCATGACTATGAATACGCGGCTGGATACGACACGGATGGGCAGATCATGAGGGCGTCTTCCGGAAAGCAGGTGTCCTGGCTGATGATGAAACGAATCGATAATCCTGAAATCAAAAGGGACAATTCTGTCCCGAAATTCTATTTATAAATAAAAATTGCCCTGTAACATGAATGTCTGGCTAGAAGACTGTTAGATTGTGAAAATGATTGTGAGGATCATAGAAAAATTCTTGCAGAACCTGTGTACGGAAGGGTATAATAAAGAAAAATGGCATTGCTCGGAAAAGAGAAAAAAGTCTGCAGCATGGGGCGTGGCTTGCAGAATATTTTGGATTTACAGATCAGGAAGTTCAGGAAATGCTGGGATGTGATCAATCAATGTGATAAATTCAAGGTGACAGGAAGTACAGAGCGCTGGAAAAGCTTCTGCAGTGTGTAGCGGAGACTACAGCTGATTGACATTCTCAAAAAGGAGCAATTATATATGACAGGATGGAAAGACATGCAAAATAAAGAAAAGAAAACAACGGGCAGACAGGTGCTGCTTGTCAATGACCTGGCGGGGTACGGAAAGGTGGCGCTGTCCGCTATGATACCGGTGTTGTCCCATATGGGGCATCATATTTACAACTTGCCCACGGCGCTTGTGTCCAATACGCTGGATTATGGGAAATTTGATATTCTGGAGACGACGGATTATATCCGGAATACGATTCAGGTGTGGAAGGAGCTGGGCTTTCGTTTTGACGCGGTGTCCACGGGATTTATCGTTTCGGACGTACAGGCGAAGATGATCGCGGATTTCTGCCGGGAGCAGAGAAAAGCCGGGGCGGTTATTTTTGTCGATCCGATCATGGGAGACGACGGGAAGCTCTACAATGGTATTACCGAACAGACGATTGCACATATGAAGGAGCTGGTGCAGGTGTCCGACTACATGGTGCCCAATTATACCGAGGCCGCTTATCTGGCCGGGATGAAATACAAAGAGGAAGGGATGACGTCGGAAGAGGCGGACGGGCTGCTCCGAAGGCTTCAGGAAATTGGGGCCAGATCCATGATCATCACCAGCGCACGGGTGGATCATCAGGATGTGGTGATTGTGTATGATTATGCGTCAAAGAAGCGGCATCTTCTGCCGTTTACAAGCATTCCGGTGAGATTTCCGGGAACCGGGGACATCTTTTCCGCAGTCTTTATGGGAAGGCTCCTGGAAGGGGAGACGCTTGTGGACAGCACAAAGAAAGCCATGGATGCAGTGTACACGTTGATTGAGCAGAATAAGGACAATAAGGATAAATTTAAAGGGATACCGCTGGAGACCTGTCTGGAGGTGCTGGAAGGATGAAACGTCCGAAGATTAAGCTTACGCTGGTGGAGAGAAAAGGACCTGTGGGATGCCATCATGGCCATAAGGTGGGAGACTGTTTCGACTTTGATACGGAGAGGGGGAAGCTCTGCCCTATGGCCATGCATGTGGCGTTTCCGTATGTGGATATTTTAAGATATGGCGGGGAGATTCCGGGTTATGAAAAGGGAACCGTGCGGTTTTCTTGTCCGGACGTGAATACGCTGAATATCTTTTTGATTGAACGGCTGGAAGATACGGAGGAACAGAGGCACGGAGAAGAAGAGGATGGATAATAGGGATAAGAGACGGTTCCGCCTGCTGGCGCTGGATTTGGACGGGACGGCGCTTCGCTCGGACGGCAGTCTGTCGGATGACAGCAAAGAGGCGCTTCTTTTGGCTCATAAAGAGGGAATCCATATTGTTGTGGCCAGCGGTCGCTCCTGGGCTTCTCTACCGGAAGAGGTGCTTTCGCTGCCCTGTGTGGAATATGCCATCACTTCTAACGGCGCAGTCGTATACGATGCGAAACATAGGAAGCGGCTGCAGGCATTTTATTTGAAGGAAGAAGCAGTGGAAGAGCTTTTACGAATCGCGGCGGAAGCCGGGGTGATGGTGGAAGGATTTCTAAACGGAATCCCCTATGCGGGTCGTGACTATGTGGAACATCCGGAAAAATTCGGCGTTGGTTTCAGAGCCGCGGCTTATGTAAGGCGGACCAGGCAGCCGGTGGAGGATATTTTCTCCTTCCTGCGGCTTCATGGAGGGGAGCTGGAAAGTCTGGATCTGATCACTGTCGATCCGGAGAAGAAAGAACAGCTTCGTACACGGATCCAAAGAGAGGTAAGGGAGATCTACCTGACTTCCGCAACCCCGATGCTGCTGGAAATATCGGACGTCCGCGGAGGGAAGGCTTCGGGGCTTCGCTTTCTGGCGGAATATCTGGGAATCCAAAGGCAGGAGACTGCCGCTTTCGGGAATGCGGAAAACGATTTGGACATGATGGCGTGGGCCGGTCATGGCGTCGCAGTGGCCAATGCACCTGAGGATGTGCGCATACTGGCGGACGAGGTAACAGCCTCCAATGACGAGGACGGCGTGGGCCGCTGGATTCGGCGGTATCTGGAGGAAATTTTATGAAATGTATATGGAACGATATTGAACAGCATGTGGCTGTCTGTACCTGCTGTCCGTTAAGCAGGGCCAGGCATCTGCCGGTCATGGGCCGCGGAGATCATCAGTCGGATCTTATGTTGATTGCAGAAGCACCAGGAGGTCAGGAGGATCTGCAGGGACTTCCGTTTGTCGGAAGTTCCGGGGAGATACTGGACCGTCTTCTTAAGGACTGCGGACTGAGCAGAGAAGAAATCTACATTACCAACATTATAAAATGTCATCCTCCCGGTAACCGTGATCCCAAAGAGGAAGAAAAGGAAGCCTGTTTTCCTTATCTGAAATATGAGACGTACCTTTTGAAGCCGAGTATTATTGTCTGTCTTGGCCGGGTGGCTGCCCAGCGTATTATAACGCCGGATTTTAAAATCACCAGGCAGCATGGAACCTGGGTATACCGGAAAAACTGCGCATTGACTGCTACATACCATCCTTCGGCAATCTTAAGAGACGAGTCCAAATATGAGATTGTGAAAAAGGATTTTTGTGAGATTGCAAAAAAACGTGCTGAATTGGCGGCAAAATAGAGAATAATTTTGAAATAAGGTTTGCGCATCTTTAAGATCGGGCAGGAAACATGTGATTCGTTCACCTGTTTCCTGCCCGGTTCTGATCATTCCTGTCAGCGGATAAAGTTCGTTCTGCTGTCGTTTTCTGCTTCTGGCAGGGGGATCCCGTTCTTCTTCCCGGTGTCAAAACATTTGATCATCCAGGCCAGATTCCGAGCCAGGTTCCGCATGGTCTGCAGACCTTCCGCGTCCTGCACGGCTTCCCCGGGAGCGGCTCCGTGGACGTTGTTCCAGTAAGTGGACCCTACTACCGGCATCTGTGAGATACCAAAATATTTGTTAAGGCAGTCAAAGGAAGCGGTGGTGCCGCCTCTTCTGGCTACGGCGATGGATGCGCCTGGTTTGAAACGGAAAATACGGCTGCTGCTGTAGAATACCCGATCCAGAAAAGACAGAATGCGACCGCTCGGATGCGCATAGTAGACCGGCGTCCCGAAGACAAAGCCGTCCGCTTCTTTTGCCTTGGCGATAAATGCATTTACGTCATCATCGGTAAATACACACCCGTTTTCAGTGCATTTGTTGCATCCGATACAGTCTCTGACCGGCTTTCCTCCAATCTGCACAATCTCATAGCCAATCCCTTCTTTTTCCAATTGCTTTCCAACCTCAAGGAGTGCAGTGTATGTATTCCCATTTGCTTTTGGACTCCCGTTTAACATCAATACTTTCATGTCTCTTCCTCCTGTTTTTGCGTTCATTGTGTGTTGCATGCGGCTGTCTGCCGTTGTTTTTATTTTAACACAGAAACATTTTGTTTTCCATCTGTTTTCAGATTCTTGCCACGACAAACGCATGAATGTGTTTTACAACCAAACCCATATATCTGATATATT
>CAJUMT010000236.1 GCA_910587495.1 uncultured Lachnospiraceae bacterium
TGTGACTGGAGTTCAGACGTGTGCTCTTCCGATCTCATGGTTGCCGTAACCTCCGGCATTCCCATGGAAACCTGGCGGAAATCTTCCTTTTCTTCCGGGAGCAGACGGTCGCTTTCCAGCAAAAAACTATTCTCATAATACAAGTCCGTAAGAATTTGGTTAATTCTCTGGACTGTTAACTCATAATCTCTTTCCTTTACAGTCGAAAAGGAAAGGCTGATCACCGGATAAGTTCCCTGCAATTCTCTGTATGTTTCGTCCTCCCAGATAGAAAGCCCCTGAAATAATTCTCCCCGGCCAGCATATTTCACGGAAAAGAACTGCTCTACCATGCTCATTGTCAATGTCTTTCCAAATCGCCTGGGACGGGTAATCAGGGTAACATCATCCTTGTTTTCCCACCATTCCTTAATAAATTTTGTCTTATCCACATAAAAGCAATGACGTTCTTGTATAATCTCGAAACTTTGCAGCCCGATTCCTACCGTTCGTGCCATAGTTCACACCCCTTTCCATCTGTTTTTATCTTACCACAGTTCCGGGGCGCTATCCAGCATCTTTTGTGTTTGAATTAAACGATTTCTCCTTAACGGAGCGCCTGTTCAAATATCTGAAGTAACTGCTCTTTATGAAAAGGCTTATCCACGAAGCCTTTTACGCCGATAGCTTTTGCTTTTTCGAAAGTATCATCATATGCCAGAGATGAAACCACAACAATCCTGGCATCTGGATGTTCTTTCAGAATAATTTCGGAAGCATCCAGTCCGTCCATTCCCTGCATGATGATATCCATGGTTACCAGATCAGGTTTTACTTCATCATATTGGGCGATCGCATCTTCACCGCTTCGGAAATATGCCGCAATCTCATAATCTGTACCCTCCAGGACGTTACCTAACTGAACTCGTACCAATCGGGAATCGTCAACTACCATAATCCGTTTACTCATTTTGTATACTCCCTTCTTTTAGCAATCATCTGAAACGGCTCCATCTTCGTTGGAATATGGAACATGGTGAATGAATTGCGCACCTCCGTAATTCTCATCAGAATAAGTAAGCATAAACTGTACCTCGCTTCCTTCAGGCTCATAGCGTCCCTGATAAAATATGGGTGGGCTGAAATGAGCCGGAACTTGCGTGGCCTGGAACATGGCCCTGGCAATCCTGCCGCAGAGTACGTTAAAATATTCTTTACTGAATTCTTCCAGATCCTCTGGGCTGACTGATTCCTCCTGAAAAGAATTGCTTGCCATACGATAAAGCAGTTCTGTATCGGCACAAAGCGTAAGGCTGGTGCGAAACCCTCTGTCAAACGTAATTTGAACTGTACAAAGGTCTTCCCCGGGCGACTGTGTTCCCTGATGCAGGCGCACGCCTGCAGTACACTCTGTCACATCCTGGACCGCCTGATCCAAGACTTTTTCAAGTTCTTCTTTTGTCATAGCAGTATTCATCTAATAATCCTCCTTTCTAAAATTCATGGCTCTTCATCTTCTATTACGATATTTTCCGATCCTTCTTCGTTAAAAACCCTGTCGATCCTTTTCAGAAGTTCCACAGAGGAAAAGGGCTTCAGCAGATAATCACGGATTCCCAACCGGGCGCTCTCCACAACCGTATCCTTATTCTCCACACCGGTGAGCATGATTACTGGTATGTCCTTGCATTCGTCCATTTTGCGTATTTCCCGCAGGGTTTCAATGCCGTCTTGTTGTGCCATCCGTACATCCAGAAGAATCAGATCCGGTTTTTCCTGTTTTAGATACCGCAAAGCCCGCATTCCCGAATTGATTGTGACCAAATCATAGCTATGCCGCAGGATATTTGAGATCCGTGTCAGGATAATGACGTCATCATCTACTGCTAAAACGCGTTTTTTATTATTTTCTGCTGTTTGGTTCATTTGTTTCTTCCTCCTTTTCCAGTATGTCGAGCAGCTGGCCCAACAATTCCTCCGCATAGTCATCCTCATATAACCTCAGTTGCTTTTGTATCTCCAAAAGGCGTTCCGTTACATCTTCAGGCAACTGGTGGGTTAGCAGGGTTTCTATCCGCTCCGCACATTTTTGAGAGCGGAAATGTTTTAATTCTTCCAAGGCGGCAGCCGTCTGTTCCTTCAATTCCGGTATTGCCGGGCAGGGAAGTTTTTCTATGCTCCTGTTCTCCTGCCTGCGCCGCTCCAGAAACTGCTCGATATTTGCAAGAAGTTCCTGATACTGCGCCAGCAGCAGTGGAAATTCCCGACTGATCAATTCTTTATCTCCCTGTGCGGCGGCATTTTCCTGTACGCGGGCCATGCCGGAGACTTCCATAGCCCCAATATTGGCGGAGGCGCTTTTTAATCCATGTACTTCGATCTGATAACGCAGAATATCAGATTCCACAACATCAAGAAGAAGCTCTGTCTTGCGTTTGCCGTCGATGCAGTAAAGATCCAGCAGCTCCACGAAGCCCTCCTCATCGCCTGAATAATATTGCATGACAGCGTCCATATCGATCCCGTCGATCTGGAAAGCCGTGGGATCCAGCGGTGTAGATTCTTTTTCCTCGGCTTCTTCCTGCCTGTATTTTTCAGGTATCCAGCGCAGTAAAAGCTGGTTCAGATCTACCCGGTCAAGGGGTTTCGCGATGAAATCCTGGAAACCTTTCTCCAGGAAATATTCCCGCATGCCTTCCATGGCATTGGCGGTTAAGGCGATCATAACAGGGGCGGTGCCGTTTTCTCCACAGTCTCTGCGGATTGTTTCTGCTGTCTCGACGCCATCCATGTCCGGCATCATATGATCCATAAAAATAATATCATACCGGTTGGCGCACACTAGCTCGATGGCCTCCGGTCCACTTTCCGCTTCGGTCAGATCAAAGGCATAACTTTTCAAAAAACCTCTGGCTACTTTACGGTTAATTACATTATCATCTACAATCAGTACTTTTATGCCGGGCGCAGTAAACATGTCTGTAATTTTCTGTTCGGTTTGCGGAATATCCGGCGTTTCTGAAACCGGTCGTCGGTCTATAATTTTCTGGGGTATAGTGACTGTAAATGTAGTTCCTTTCCCATAGATACTGTCCACATGGATGGTGCCTCTCATCAGCTCCACCAGATGCTTTACAATGGCAAGCCCCAGTCCGGTGCCTTCCGCGCTTCGGTTCCGCCTGGAGTCTACTTGCCGGAAATCCTCAAAAATTTTAGGCAGATCTTCCTCCCGGATACCGCGACCGGTATCTTCCACACAAAAGGTGATCAATTCTTCATCGGGGGTTTTTCCAGGTTTTCCGGTAATATATACGCGTATATACCCTTTCGGCGTAAATTTGATTGCATTGCTGATTATATTGAGCAGGATCTGCTTAATTCTGCCGTTGTCGCCGCTGTAACGGCAAGGGATCGCCTTGTCGCATTCATATTTCAGGATCAGTCCTTTCTGAGAAGCTGCCATATCCATAATTCCGATGATTTCGTCTGCCATGGCTTTTATGTAGTAATTTACGATTATCAGTTCCATTTTGCCTGCTTCCACTTTGGAAAGATCCAAAATATCATTAATAATGGTTAGCAGATTTTTGGCTGCAGACTGCACATCTTTGGCGTAGGCATAGATCTCGGTATCTTCGCATTCCTCCATAATGATATCATTCAGTCCGATAATGGCATTCATGGGAGTCCGTATCTCGTGGGACATATTTGCAAGAAATTCACTTTTTGCGATGCTGGCCTTCTCCGCCTGACGTCGCACCCGCTTGATCTCATTGATGTAGGCTTTGATATCGGTCATATCTAAAATTAAAATCACACAGCCCTGTATCTTACCGCTTTCATCTTTAATATGTTTGTTATGGCTTTCATAGTGCTGTCCGCTAATCGAGAAGCTTTGAGGAATGTCCTCGTTCAGCATTTCTTCCCGGAACCCATCTACGACCCGAATATTTTCTCCACGCTTATGAGAGGAAAGATCGGTGAAGATGTCCGCTGCCGCACGGTTATAGCTGACCAGTCGATCATGATCATCCAAGGCAATTACTCCGTCGCCAATGCTCTCCAGAACCTTCTCCGCTGCCAGATGGCGAAAATCATAGTTACGGCGGCTCCAGATGACGATGACAACCATGGACATGGAAATCATCAGCGTTACAGGCGTGAAATCAAATACGTTTATGATTTTTAAGACATAGGCAATCAGTACAAGGACAGGCAGGCTGGAAATTGCAAGAACCGTCCAGTATTGGCGGTTGACCTGCCGGTCCGTGCATCCGCGGACTGTTTTCATCAATATGAAGATGCAAAGCGCATAAGGAATAATAATGTGACCGATCAAAAAAAACACATACAGCGGCCCATAGCTGAGGCTGATGTAATGGAACCCATCTTTGTTTTCCAGCCATTGGACTTCCCGGTAGAAAAGGCCGTACCAGTTAAAAATGACGCTTGGCAAAGATAAAAAACTGATTGCGTAGAGGATTCTTAAAAGTGTTTTCGGCGGGGTAACGGAGCAATAGATGTAAATAAACCAGCAGTAACAAAGCGGTGTGAAAGCAGAACCAATCTTTTCTACTGTTACCGCGGTCATTGCGGCTTCTACCGAAGGTGCAGTAAGTTCCAACAGATAACCTATATTCTGCACCAATGAACCGCACATAATGATAATCAGCAGTTTCTGTTCTTTGGCGCCTTCCCCGTTAAGGAGAAGGAATAAAGCTATAACCGTCAGGCAGATGCCAAAACATTCCAATGCAATGACAAGATGCACCATACTGCTTTTCCTCCCGTTTACGATTTCATGTGTTAAATATTAATTACTCAACTTTCCCACCAATAAAGCTGGTGCAAATGCTTGAATTATAAAGCAAA
>CAJUMT010000237.1 GCA_910587495.1 uncultured Lachnospiraceae bacterium
AAGAACAGGCGCAAAGTTACAGCGCAGATATGAACGCATTTTTACGCGCAATCGTGAAAAATCCCGGCGAAAGCTGCGACGAAAAAGCCCATATCAATACAATTGCGGCAGAAATGAAAAAAGTCGGTTTTGATGAAGTGCAGATTGATCCCCAGGGAAACGTGATCGGCTATATGGGAAGCGGCGATAAGATCATCGCCTACGACGCCCACATTGACATGGTGGGAATCGGAAATATCGACAACTGGAATTTCGATCCCTACGAAGGTTACGAAAACGAGACGGAAATCGGCGGTCGGGGCGTTTCCGACCAGTGCGGCGGCATTGTCTCTTCTGTCTACGGGGCAAAGATCATGAAAGATCTAAACCTGATACCGGAAGGCTGCAAGATCATGGTCGTGGGAACGGTCCAGGAAGAGGACTGCGACGGGCTCTGTTGGCAGTACATCATCCACGAAGATAAAATACGCCCGGAATTTGTAGTATCCACAGAGCCTACCGACGGCGGCATTTATCGGGGGCAGCGGGGACGTATGGAAATCCGTGTGGACGTCAAAGGTGTTTCCTGCCATGGTTCGGCGCCGGAACGAGGAGACAACGCCATCTACAAAATGGCGGATATTCTGCAGGACATCCGCGCGCTCAATGAAAACGACGCTGAAGAAGGGACAGCAATCAAAGGCCTCGTAAAAATGCTGGATAAAAAATACAACAAAGACTGGGAAGAAGCGCGCTTTCTGGGTCGTGGAACCGTTACCGTTTCACAGATCTTTTATACCTCCCCCAGCCGCTGCGCCGTCGCCGACTCCTGCTCCATTTCCCTGGATCGCCGCATGACCTTCGGAGAAACGTGGGAAAGCTGCCTGGAAGAAATACGCGCGTTACCCAGCGTTAAAAAATACGGAGATGATGTGAAAGTATCCATGTACACTTATGACCGTCCCTCCTATACCGGATGCGTATATGAAATCGAATGTTATTTCCCCACCTGGGCCATTCCCAAAGATCATAAAGTAACACAGGCTCTCGAAGCTGCCTATACCAGCCTGTATGGAAACAAAAGAATCGGCGCGCCGGACACGCTGGAAATGCGACAGGCTCGTCCCCTGACAGACAAATGGACCTTTTCTACCAACGGAGTCTCCATTATGGGGCGGAACAACATTCCCTGCATCGGCTTCGGGCCGGGCGCAGAAGCGCAGGCGCATGCGCCTAATGAGAAGACCTGGAAACAGGATCTTGTGACCTGTGCCGCGGTATACGCAGCGCTGCCGGAGCAATATTTTAAAAAATAACTTATAAAAAAAGAGCGATCAGGAGGTAAACGATGAAAACATTACAGGATTATATAGATAAATTGAACAAACTGAACTTTAAAGATATGTACAACAATGACTTTTTCCTTACCTGGGAAAAAACAGATGAAGAGCTGGAAGCCGTATTCACAGTTGCAGACGCCCTTCGTTTTATGAGGGAACACAACATTTCCACCAAAGTATTTGAAAGCGGTCTGGGCATTTCTTTGTTTCGCGACAATTCCACCCGCACCCGCTTCTCTTTTGCTTCCGCCTGTAATCTGCTGGGACTGGAAGTACAGGATCTGGATGAGGGAAAATCCCAGGTGGCTCATGGAGAAACCGTCCGTGAAACGGCAAATATGATCTCCTTTATGGCTGATGTGATCGGAATCCGGGACGATATGTATATCGGAAAAGGAAACAAATACATGCATGAAGTCGTGGAAGCTGTGACACAGGGAAACAACGATGGTATCCTGGAACAGAAACCTACGCTGGTAAACCTTCAGTGTGACATCGACCACCCCACCCAGGCCATGGCGGACATGCTGCACATCATCCATGAATTTGGAGGAGTGGAAAACCTGAAAGGCAAAAAACTTGCTATGACCTGGGCTTACTCTCCTTCTTACGGGAAACCCCTCTCTGTTCCTCAGGGAATTATCGGTTTAATGACACGTTTCGGTATGGACGTCGTGCTTGCCCATCCGGAAGGATATGAAATATTCCCGGAAGTGGAGGCGGTGGCCGCCGAAAACGCCAAAAAGTCCGGTGGAACATTCACAAAGACCAACAATATGGCAGAAGCATTCAAAGAAGCTGACATCGTATATCCAAAGAGCTGGGCGCCCTTCGCCGCTATGGAAAAACGTACCGAACTGTACGGAAACGGCGATACTGCCGGGATTCAGGCACTGGAAAAAGAGCTGCTGGCGCAGAACGCGCAGCACAAAGACTGGGCCTGCACCGAAGAGCTTATGGCTGCCACAAAAGACGGAAAAGCCCTCTATATGCACTGCCTGCCTGCTGATATATCCGGCGTAAGCTGCGAAGAAGGAGAAGTGGACGCTTCTGTATTCGACCGCTATCGTAACCCTTTATATAAGGAAGCCAGCTTCAAACCCTACATCATCGCCGCTATGATCTTCCTCGCAAAATTCGCCGATCCCGCAGAAGTTCTAAAAAAATTGGAAAAACAGGGAACACCAAGGACTTTTTAAGTAACCCACGGCCTGCTCCTCCTGTCTTTTGGCAGGCCGTATAATCTCCTACAGTGAAAGGACTGTCAACTCTTATGAAAGAAAAAAACGGATCGTGATTGCCCTGGGAGGAAACGCTCTGGGCAACACCCTCCCGGAACAGATGAAAGCTGTAAAAATTACGGCAAAAGCGATCGTAGATTTAATTGAGGAAGGCTGCGAAGTGGTAGTCGCTCACGGGAATGGCCCTCAGGTGGGCATGGTCAATAATGCCATGATTGCCCTGACCCATGAAGATGAAAGCCAGCCCAACACCCCTCTATCTGTCTGTGTCGCCATGAGCCAGGCATATATCGGATACGACCTGCAGAATGCTCTGCGGGAAGAACTGTTAGACCGGGGCATTACAGACCTTCCGGTAGCCACCATGATCACGCAGGTTCGGGTCGATGAAAACGACCCCGCCTTCCAGTCCCCCTCCAAACCCATCGGAAAATTCGTATCGGAAGAACAGGCCAGAACAATGGAAGAAAAATTCCACTATATAATGAAAGAAGACTCCGGACGCGGCTACCGCCGTGTAGTCGCTTCCCCAAAGCCTGTGGAAATTATTGAGATCGGCACCATCCGCACCATGGTGGATTCCGGCGACCTGGTGATTGCCTGCGGAGGCGGCGGTATCCCGGTGATCCGTCAGGGAAATCATTTAAAAGGCGCAAGCGCAGTCATTGATAAGGATTTTGCAAGCTGTCTTTTGGCCAAAGAACTGGATGCAGATTTCCTGATCATCCTGACCGCTGTAGAACAGGTGGCGCTGAATTTCGGTACGCCGGAGGAAACCTGGCTTAAACAGGTGTCTTTGCAGGAAGCCGAGGAATATATCAGGCAAGGGCATTTCGCTCCCGGCTCCATGCTGCCGAAAGTACAGGCAGCCGTAGACTTCGCAGGCTCCAAACCGGGACGCAAAGCATTGATCACCCTGTTAGAGAAATCCAGAGACGCCATCCAGGGGAAAACAGGGACTATGTTCTCTTTGTAGAGCCAAAAGGCGCAGAGCAAGCTGCATGTCAGTTTCAACTTAAATATTCACAGAGTATGCAGAGCCGACTTTACACGCCGGCTCTGCGTATTACTGTTTCTTAATTTAACGAAGTAACTACGGGCTTGCATCCTGATCGAGCAGCCTGTATCAACCTTTACTTCTATTTCATAAAACGGAGATTGGAAATTCATTCATCATATACTGCCATATCCTCCAATTCGTCCTTATCGTTGAAAATCGGCGTAATCGGCTTGGGCTGCATAAACCAACTGTCATATTCTTTGTCCTGCGTATCCTTACAGTATACAAGTTTACCCATTTTTCGCTCTGTATCATCATATAGCAAAATCATATATTTATTATAAAAATCAAGTGAATGAGCAATTATCCCCGCAAAACAAAGCATTCCCTCGCATTTCTTGAGGACTGCAACCCCTATTTACTACTTATTTACTACTGGGGAATGAGCCTTGATACGGTAAAATACCAAGAAATGCAAAGTTACAGTTTTGACCGAACTTCCCCATAACGGTATAATGAAGCCAAGAAAGGACGGTGGACGGTATGAGGGAAAAGACCACTCACTTATATGTAGACAGCAGGGAGAAATCATTACTTTTACATAGCCTTGTGGAGCTGAAAAACCAGCTCATACAGCAGGGCAGATACGGGGACTGCGTTGACGAGCTTATCTTCAAGGTAGCCAATGCCCCGATAAAGAAAGTGAAAATCGAATATGTCTAAGGCACATCACCATGAAGCCGCTTATTCTTATGGATTTTAAGAGTAGGCGGCTTTTTTGCGTTCTGCGTCCTTTGGTACAGTTACATAGTCGCCTTGACAAAGCGGCTAAATCTATGCGAAAGGAGGACGCACCCTATGTCAAACTGCAAAGTAATTGCTTTAACCAACCAGAAAGGCGGTGTGGGCAAGACCACCACGGCGGTGAATCTGGGCGTAACTCTGGCGCAGCAGGGAAAGAAAGTCCTGCTCATTGATGCCGATGCACAGGCAAACCTAACCATGTCCCTCGGCTACCACAGACCAGACGATTTGCAGGTCACTCTCTCCACCATCATGCAGGACATCATAGACGATAAATCCGTTGATGTCGCCCAAGGCATTCTGCACCATAACGAGGGCGTTGACCTGCTCCCGTCCAACATTGAGCTGTCGGGACTGGAAGTACGGCTGATTAACGCCATAAGTCGTGAAAGCGTGCTGAAAACCTGCATAAGTGAGGTAAGGAAAAGCTACGACTATGTACTCGTGGACTGTATGCCGAGCCTTGGTATGCTCACCATCAAC